>JAYUEU010000228.1:0-15822 GCA_043739065.1 Synechococcales cyanobacterium
TGTATGGCTAGATTTTTAGGCGATCTTGAAGGTGCCCAAGCCAAATCCAGCTACACCATTCATACCTTGGCTGGACTGATTACGCCCAAACTCGAATCCAACGGTCAAATCACCGTAGATATGGGTCGCCCTCGTCTTGCACCTGCACAAATTCCCACGACACTCGGCGGCGGTGATACTGGCACTAGTGAAACTGTTGTGGCTCAGCCGTTGGACGTGAATGGCCAGACTTGGAGCGTAACTTGTGTAAGCATGGGAAACCCGCATTGCATGTCCTTTGTTGAGGATGTGGCGACGATCGATCTCGAAAAAATCGGCCCACTGTTTGAACATCACGTCGCGTTCCCCCAGAGAACGAACACTGAATTTGTCGAAGTCGTCAGCCGAAACTATCTGAAAATGCGGGTCTGGGAACGCGGTGCGGGCATTACATTAGCTTGCGGAACGGGGGCTTGTGCAACGCTTGTGGCGGCAGTTTTAAATGACAAAGCCGATCGAATTTGTACCATTGAGCTACCGGGCGGGCCATTAAAAATTGAGTGGGCTAGCGACGATCGGATTTTTATGACGGGACCAGCGGAACGAGTTTTTGCAGGCCAGGTTGAGATTTAATCTGTTGAGATTTAACTCTTTTTCACCAATGCACCCTCTCCAAGCTGCTGCATGACAGGTCCAGACAACCCTGGCCACAACGGGGTTGTCACATCTGCTGCATTGAGTGCGCCCGCTACCCAATTATTACAAGTTTGGGCAATAGAATAAAATCCACTGGCCTCATAAAACCCCGCTGCATCAGCAAATCCGTCCTGAATCCGATCGATTTTTTCGTCCCGAAACGATCGTTTTACATAGTTCACAAGTTTTAAATATTGCGGCTGAGTTAAGCCCACACATTTAGTCTGATGTCCTTGTTCGATCGGGATATCTTGGTAGCCATTGATATGGATTGTGGTGGGATTACCAGGAAAAAAAAGCGTCCGAAGTAATCGAGGCAATTGAATTTTGTCTAGACTCGGCGTGTTCATATAAAAATCCCGATCGCCCCAGCCAAACTTGAGATAGCGATAGTTGTTGTGTTTTTCCCGGCCTATGGTTTCTAATTTGATCATCGATCGCCAATCAAACGCTGAATTTTTCACGGGAAGCACTAAATCTACATGCATCGCATCCGCCACCAGATACACTGAATAAGGTGAATTTGCACAGGAATTGACCTGCGTTCCAGTTCGACGAGGAAGATGCGCTGCGATCGTTAAACCTAGCACCGTCATTGTGCAACTTATAGCGGTCCATTTCAGCCATTGCTTTGAACTACGATCCATCAGTTTTTTGATAGATTGTTTTTTGAATTTCATTCTGGCCATTCGAGTATTGTTTATTCATTTTATCCCTATTCTGCTTGAGGTCTAAGTTATGCTTTTCTCTAGTAAAAAAAACGTCATTGCTGAAAAACGAATTTTACTTAAAAAAGTAACTTGGCCAAAATTTACTGAGATTTTGAATGAATTAGGGAACGATCGGACGGTGAATTTAACCTACGATCGGGGCCGATTAGAACTAATGACCCCGCAAAACATTCACGATCGGGCACAGCGATTATTAGATTCATTACTAGTGGTTGTAGCTGATGAATTCGACGAAACTTTACATGGATTAGGTTCAATTTTGCTAGTGAATCCCCAAGATGGACAAGCAATTCAACCGTTTGCAGCCTACTATTTGGACTATCCACCCCTGCCTATTACGGGGTCAGAACTGGATGTGACAACTATTGCACCGCCGGATTTGGTTGTAGATGTAATGTTGGGTGAAGGGACAATAGCACGGTTGCCAATGTTTAAATCAATGGGAATTTCAGAAGTGTGGCGTTACCGATCGCAAGTCACTGATGGTGCGGTGCAAGGCGAGTTAGAGATTTGGCACCTCACATCAGCAGGATATCGACGAACTGAAATGAGTTTGGCATTTTCTGAATTGAGTGTGATGCGGATTCAGGCATTTATTGCGGAAAGTGATACGTTGGGATTATCAAAAGCGTTGACTCTGTTGCGAAGTGAATTTGCACGGTAGATCATATTTCGTTAAACATCTTTGTTAGTCATAAGATCATAACGGCGATTCTTACAAAACCTCATGGCTCACGCGTCCTCCCAACCTTTACAATAGGACACGGCAACCAGCCCGATCATCACCTGTTTGGAGAGAAACCCCGTGGAGTCCCGTTATAACCCCGCTGACCTAGAGGAAAAATGGCAGAAGGATTGGGCAGCGCAGAAGCTGTCTGAAACTCCCACCGACCGTAGCAAACCCAAGTTCTACGCACTCTCCATGTTTCCCTATCCGTCCGGGAACCTCCACATGGGCCATGTCCGCGTCTACACGATCGTCGATGTCATTGCCCGATTGAAACGAATGCAGGGCTTTCGGGTGCTGAATCCCATGGGTTGGGATGCGTTCGGATTACCAGCGGAAAATGCAGCGATCGAACGTAATATTCATCCGGCCAAATGGACCTATTCGAATATTGCCCAAATGAAGGTGCAGCTTGATGCTTTGGGAATCTCCTTTGATTGGAATAAAGAAATTGCCACCTGTTCACCAAACTATTACAGATGGACACAGTGGATGTTCTTACAGTTTGTTAGTGCGGGACTGGCCTATCAAAAAGAAGCGATCGTAAACTGGGATCCCATTGATCAAACTGTATTGGCAAATGAGCAGGTTGATAGTGAAGGTCGGTCTTGGCGATCGGGTGCGAAAGTTGAACGGAAACAATTACGACAATGGTTTTTAAAAATTACTGATTACGCTGAACAATTGCTTCAGGATTTGGATCAATTAGATGGATGGCCGGAACGGGTTCGCACGATGCAAGCCAATTGGGTTGGGAAGTCCACAGGCGCACAGGTCACATTTAAAACCGAAATTGGTGAAGATTTAACTGTCTATACCACTCGTCCCGATACCTTGTGGGGCGCGAGCTTTATGGTGATTTCGCCAGAACATCCATTAGTGGAAAAACTCACCAAACCAGAACAATCTGCTGCAATCAAAGCGTATCAAGACGCATCAGCTAGCAAAAGTGAAATCGATCGGACTGCGGAAGGCAAGGAGAAAACTGGAGTCTGGACCGGAAGCTATGCGACCAATCCCGTGAATGATTTGCAAGTTCCGATTTGGATTGCAGATTACGTCATGATGGACTATGGCACAGGAGCAATTATGGCGGTTCCGGCGCATGATCAACGGGACTTTGAATTTGCGAAGAAGTTTGGTTTAGACATCAACGTTGTAGTTCAACCGAATGGCGAAAATTTAGATGGAAAAACAATTATAAAAGCATTCACGGATTCTGGCGTAATGGCGAATTCTGGTCCATTAGATGGGATCACCGCAGGCAAAGGCAAAGACCAAAGTGTGGATGTCGCCGTGCAATGGTTGGAATCCCAAACTAAAGGCAAAGGTACCGTTAACTATCGATTACGGGATTGGTTAGTATCACGGCAACGCTATTGGGGCAGCCCAATTCCAATCATTCATTGTCCTGATTGCGGCGCGGTTCCGGTTCCTGAAGATCAGCTTCCTGTTGAACTGCCCGAAGATGTTGAATTTTCTGGGAAAGGCTCACCCCTCGCCAAATTAGAATCGTGGGTAAATGTTCCTTGTCCTAATTGTGGAACTCCCGCCAAGCGTGAAACCGATACGATGGATACTTTCATGTGTTCGTCTTGGTATTTCATGCGTTATCCTGATGCCCAGAATGATAAGGCCGCATTTGATCCCGCGATCGCCAACGATTGGATGCAGGTCGATCAATATGTTGGTGGGATTGAACATGCAATTCTGCATTTGTTATATTCGCGGTTCTTTACGAAAGTGGTGCGCGATCGGGGTCTGCTTAATTGCGATGAACCCTTTAAACGCCTGCTAACTCAAGGAATGGTCCAAAGTAAAGCCTACAAAAATTCAAAAACAGGCCAATACATTACCCCTGAGGACATCTCTGATATTACAAATCCCGTCGATCCTGAAACAGGGGATGCATTGGATGTAGTGTATGAAAAAATGTCTAAATCTAAATACAATGGCGTGGCTCCGAGCGATGTGATTGATAAATATGGTGCGGATACAGCACGAATGTTTATTCTATTCAAAGCCCCGCCAGAGAAGGATTTGGAATGGGATGATGCGGATGTAGAAGGACAATTTCGGTTTATGAATCGGATTTGGAGAGTTGTGACAGAATCGGGGGTAAAAGCAAATGCAACCGCGATCGCATCCGGCAACTTCTCGAAATCCGAAAAAGATCTCCGTCGTGCGATTCATATTGCAATTAAGGAAATCACCGAAGACTTAAGCGATGATTATCAATTCAATACCGCTATTTCTGAATTGATGAAGCTCAACAATGCTTTAAATGATTTCACTCAAAAGGATTCTCCTGTATTTGCTGAAGGAATTCAAACCTTACTCCGATTACTAGCGCCCTTTGCCCCGCACATTGCCGATGAACTTTGGCATTCTATTGGAAACTCTGAATCCGTCCATACCCAAGCGTTTCCGGTTCTTGATTCCACTGCATTAGTCGTCGATGAGATTACGATCGTCATCCAAATCCTTGGTAAAATGCGCGGCAGTATCACCGTTCCTTCTGCCTCTACCAAAGATGAGATTGAAGCCTTAGCAACTGCTTCTGAAGTAGCACAGAGGTACATTGCAGGGAAAGAGGTGAAGAAAACGATCGTTGTTCCAGGTAAATTGGTGAACTTTGTGATTGTGTAGATTCTAGGGCGATCGGACAAGTCTAAATGGACGATCGCCGACTCCTTCATAACATCCAGGTTTACCATGGCGGAAAACACGATCGATCATGATCAAAATTTCAAAGAACTAATTTCCACATTCTTTATTGAATTTCTTGAACTCTTTCTGCCTGAAATAGCAAAAACGATCGATCCAGAATCAATCACATTTCTAAAACAGGAATACTTTGTTGATCTTGTAGAAGGTGAAGAGCAAGTTATTGATTTGTTAGTCGAGGTCAAACAATCGGGAATTGATGCAACATTTTTGATTCATATCGAACCACAATCTACGAGCCGATCGAGCTTTCCAGAGCGGATATTTTTCTATTTTGCCAGACTTCATCAGTTTCACCGAAAACGCATTTATCCGATTGCAATCTTCTCCTATGATTCACCTCAGAAAGAAGCGAAAAGTAGTTATGGTGTAGAGTTTCCTGATTTTAAAGTTCTCGAATTCAAGTTTAAATCGATTCAGCTTAATCGACTGGATTGGCCGGATTATCTCGATCGATCGAATCCTGTGGCAGCGGCATTGATATCGAAAATGAAGATTGATAAGGCCGATCGTCCAAAGGTCAAGGCTGAATGTCTTAGATTGATGGTTACTTTGAAGCTAGATCCTGCCAAGAGTCGGCTGATCTCGAAATTCGTGGACACCTATTTACGATTGAATGATCAGGAGGAAAGGACGTTTCAGTCTGAAATTGCTAAACTAGAACCACAACAAAAGGAGATCATCATGTATACATTGACAAGCTGGGAAGAAAAGGGAATACAGAAAGAACGGAAAACGATCGCCCTTAATATGCTCCGCAAAAAACTTGACCTAGAGACGATCGCTGAAGTTACGGGGTTAACGATAATTCAACTACAAGAACTGCAAAACCAATTGAAGTAGATTTAAAGACGATCGCTCTAACTACAACTTAAAGATTAGAGCTGCGGTAAATACGATCACAATTTTTTTGGTATTGATTAAAGTTCGCTTAGCTGCGAGGATTGCTGAGATATGGCTTCGTTAAAGACGAATTAGGAAAGCAGAAATGCCTAGAATTTTTGACAATATTGATCAAAAGCTGCTGCCCTGTTTGCAGGATAGTCTGGAGACAGCAAAACGGTCTGATTTCTGTGTGGGGTATTTTAATCTCCGGGGTTGGCGGCAACTCGATCGGTATGTTGAGAACTTTGAGGGTAAAAATGATGGCTGCTGTCGCTTAATGATTGGGATGCATCGGACACCCCGTGAGCAGCTTCAGGAAATCTTGTCTCTTTCTGAGTCGGGGAATGAGATTGATATGCAGAGTTCCATTCGTCGGAAAAAAGAGGTAGCGCAAGAATTTCGGGATCAGTTAGTTTGTGGTGCGCCGACCAATGAGGATGAAGTTGGATTAAAACGGCTCAGTGAACAAATTAAGTCTGGAAAGTTGGTGGTTAAGTTATTTTTGCGCCATCAACTCCATGCCAAACTGTATTTGGTTGATCAAGGACTGAAAAATTTGCCTGCGATCGGTTTTGTCGGAAGTAGTAATTTGACGCTTTCGGGATTGCGGTATCAGGGTGAGTTGAATGTGGATGTGTTGGATCATGATGCGACGGAGAAGCTGCAAAAGTGGTTTGACGATCGGTGGGCGGATAAATATTGTTTGGATATTTCGCAGGAACTGATTCAGGTAATTAATGAAAGTTGGGTGACGCAAGTATCGCCTTATCATATCTATTTGAAAATTGCTTATCACCTTTCTCAAGAGGCTCGAACTGGAATTGCTGAGTATCAAATTCCCCGTGAGTTTCACGATCGGTTGTTTGATTTTCAGAGTGCGGCAGTACGGATTGCGGCGCAACATGTGAATAAGCGCGGTGGCGTATTGATTGGGGATGTGGTCGGCTTGGGGAAGACAATGGTAGGGACGGCGTTAGCAAAGATTTTGCAGGAAGATTCTTTTTTAGAGACATTGATTATTTGTCCTAAGAATTTGGTGCCGATGTGGGAGGAGTATAAAAGCGAATATCGACTTTATGGAGAGGTTCTATCTATTAGTAAAGTACAGAAAGTTTTACCGGGGTTGCGTCGTCATCGAGTGGTATTGATTGATGAGAGTCATAACCTTCGGAATACGGATGGACGGCGGTATCGGGCCATTCAGGAATACATTGCAATTAACGAAAGTAAGTGTATTTTGTTGAGTGCGACTCCTTATAACAAAACCTATTTAGATTTGTCGGCGCAACTTAGATTGTTTATTCCAGAAGATCGGAATTTAGGAATTCGACCGGAGCAATTGATTCAGCACTTGGGTGGGGCGGAGAGTGAATTTAATCGACGGCATCAGGTGCCTGTACGATCGTTGCGGGCCTTTGAATTTAGTGATTTTGCGGATGATTGGCGAGATTTGATGCGGTTGTATACGGTGCGAAGAACTCGTGGGTTTATTAAGGATCACTATGCTCAGGAGGATGACGCTGGACGGCGGTATTTACAATTCCAGAATGGAGCGAAGGCTTATTTTCCGACTCGAATTCCACGGACGGCTAAGTTTGAGATTGGCAGCGCTGAGGTTGATCCCTATGCTCGGTTGTATGCGGATAGTGTGGTGCGGACAATTAATGCGTTGAATTTGCCGCGTTATGGGTTAGGGAATTATTGTCAGGCGGCTGGGAAGTTGGATAAACTGCTGTTGAGTGATGGGGAGAAGTCGGTGATTCAGGGGTTGTCGCGATCGGGACGGCGGCTGATGGGATTCTGTCGGACAAATTTGTTTAAGCGGCTGGAAAGTAGTGGAGTTGCATTCATTCAGTCTTTGGAACGGCATGTTTTACGGAATTATATCTATGCCTATGCGATCGAACAGGGGTTAGAAATTCCGATCGGGCCTCAGGATTCGTCGCTGTTGGATACGCGAAATGTGGATGAGGATTCGGATTCACTTTTGGCTTCGCTGTTTGATATTGAGGTGGAGGAGATGGAAGGTGATGCGGTGCGGGAAGTGCTAGATGTATCGGAAACGGATTATCGGGCGAGGGCGGCGGAAGTTTATCAACAGTATGCGACGAAGTATCGGCGACGGTTTAAATGGATTCGATCGGGGGCATTTACGAAGTCATTAGGGAAGGATTTGCTGGCGGATGCGAAGGCGTTGATTGCAGTGCTGGGAGATTGTGGAGAATGGGAACGGGGGAAGGATAGGAAGTTGATGACGCTGTTGGAGTTGGTTCAGACTCAGCATCCAAATGATAAGGTTTTGGTGTTTACGCAGTTTGCAGATACGGCGCGATATTTGGAATCGGCATTGAGGGCGGAAGGGGTCGATCGGTTGGCGATGGCTTCGGGAGATTCAGCAAACCCGACGGAGATTGCTTGGCGATTTAGTCCGGGGAGTAATGGAAAACGAAATCGGTTTAAATCTGAGGATGAGTATCGGGTTTTGATTGCGACGGATGTGTTGAGTGAGGGGCAGAATTTGCAGGATTGTGCGATCGTGGTGAATTACGATTTGCCTTGGGCGATTATTCGATTGATTCAGCGGGCGGGACGGGTCGATCGGATTGGGCAGCAGGCGAGTGAAATTTTGTGTTATTCGTTTTTGCCTGCGGAGGGCGTGGAGCGGTTGATTAATTTGCGGGGACGGTTGCGGCAACGGCTTCAGGAAAATGCGGAGGTGGTGGGGACGGATGAGGCATTTTTTGAGGGGGTTTCGGATGATGTGATGTTGGATTTGTATAACGAGAAGTCTGGGATTTTGGATGAGGATGAAGATTCTGAGGTGGATTTGACTTCGGAGGCGTTCCAGATTTGGAATGATGCGACGCGGGACAATCCGAAGCTGAAGAAACAAATTGAGACTCTACAAAATGTGGTGTATTCGACTCGTGAGTATGAGCCGCAGCCGATGAAACCGGAGGGAGTGCTGATGTATATGCGGACGGCGGACGGCAGTGATGCGTTGGCTTGGGTCGATCGGAATGGCAATAGTGTGACGCAATCTCAGCTTGCAATTTTACGAATGGCGGCTTGTGATCCGGGAACGCCTGAGATCACACGGGATGATCAGCATCATGAATTGGTGTTGGCGGGGACGGCGATTATTGCGGAGGATGAGCAGCATATTGGCGGGACGTTGGGGCGCAAATCTGGGGCGAAATATCGGGTTTATCATCGGTTGCAGCGGTATGTGCAGTCGAATCCTTTGTTTCAGACGGAAAATTTGGTGAAGGCTATTGATGATTTATATCGATATCCGTTGTTTCAGTCGGCGGCGGATACGTTGAATCGACAGCTTAAAGGTGGGATTGAGGATGCTGGGTTGGCGGATTTGGTGGTGGCGTTGAGGATGGACGATCGGTTTTGTGTTGTGCAGGAGGATGGGCAGCAGCGGGAGCCTCAGATTATCTGTTCTCTAGGATTATTTAAGGGGAAGTAGGTTCAGTTTGGTGGAGGGTGGGTAAAATTGGGTGTGCAAGCTTCTTGTTCTTTTCACCCTTTAGCCCGGTTTTGTTATGACTTTTGATTTTCAGAGTAGTCGTCAGCATTTGCAGAACTTTGAGTTTGAAAGCTTGTTTCGGGAGAATCTGAATTGGTCTCGTCCTACGTCGAAGCGGGTGGAGTCGATCGCAATTGAAGGTGTGACGTATTCACGAGAGATGATCGCGCAGATGGCTGGGTTGGCGGTGTATGAGGTGGTGGCGGCGCGGATTCCGGGGGAGATGGTGCGGCAGGAGATTTATCGGCAGACGGTGGAGATTTCGGCGGAGCATTTGTTGATTTTTGTGGACACGGATCGATCGCAGAGTTATTGGTATTGGGTGAAGCGGGACGGGAAGAAGTCGGTGGCTCGGCATTTGAGCTATTACAAGGGGCAGTCGGGGGATTTGATTCTGGGGAAGTTGGGGGCGTTGGTTTTTGAGCTGAAGGATTTTGAGCTGGGCGATCCGACGGTGGTGGATGCGGTAAAACGGTTACAGGCGGCGTTGGATATAGAACGGGTGACGAAGAAGTTTTTTGGGGACTTCAAGGTTCATTTGGAATGGTTTGTGGCGCAGATTGTGGGGATTGATGATGAAAATGACAGGCGGTGGTATGCGTCGGTGATTTTGAATCGGTTGATGTTTGTTTATTTTTTGCAGCACAAGGGGTTTGTGGATGGGAATGAGAAGTATTTGCGGGATAAGTTGGAGCAGTTTGAAGAGCAGAACTTTTATGCTGATTTTTTGAAGGTTTTGTTTTTTGAGGGGTTTGCGAAGGCGGCGGAGAATCGATCGGAATCTGCTAAAAAGATTTTGGGTAAGATTAAGTATTTGAATGGGGGTTTGTTTTTAGAACATCGAATTGAGAAGAAGTATGAGATTTCGATCGGGAATGAGGCGTTTGAGCGGACGTTGAATTTGTTTGAAAAGTATTCCTGGAATTTGGATGATTCGCCGGGTGGGAAGGATGATGAGATTCGGCCTGAGGTTTTGGGCTATATTTTTGAGAAGTATATTAATCAGAAGGAGTTTGGGGCTTATTATACGCGGCCTGAGATTACGGAGTATTTGTGCGATCGGACGATTAATAAGTTGATTTTGGATAAGGTGAATGCGGAGCGTTGGGAGTTTAAAAAAATTGAGGAATTGCTATTTAATTTAGATGGGGATTTGTGTTTGTTTTTGTTGGAAGGGGTTTTGCCGAAGTTGTCGTTGCTTGATCCGGCTTGTGGGTCGGGGGCGTTTTTGGTGGCGGCGATGAAAACGTTGATTACTGTGTATTCGGCGGTGATTGGGCGGATTGAGTTTGTTAAGAATTCGGCGGTGACACAATGGCTGAAGACGATTCGGGATGAGCATTCGTCGATTCAGTATTACATTAAGAAACGCATTATTACGGACAATCTCTATGGTGTGGACATTATGGAGGAGGCGACGGAGATTACGAAGTTGCGGTTGTTTTTGGCGTTGGTGGCTTCTGCTGTGCGGCTGGAGGAGTTGGAGCCGTTGCCAAATGTGGATTTCAATTTATGGCGGGGAATTCGCTGATTGGGTTGATTCGGGTGGATGAGGGTGGATTTAATGATTTGGGTGCTGCATCGGAGCAGGGAAGTCTGTTGGCGCTGTTGGCGGGGAGTGAGTATCGGCGGATTTTGGAGGAGAAGAATCGGAGTATTCGGTTATTTAAGGAACGGGCGTTTGTGAGTCCTGTGGATAGTGCGACGGAGAATGATATTCGGACGGATATGCTGAAGAGTAGCATTGAGGAGTTGAATGCGAAGTCTCAGAAGAAGTTGAATCAGCTTTTGTTTGATGAGTTTGGGCGGTTGAAGATTAAGTTTGAACAGGCGCAGGCAGTCGGGAAGCCGAAAAAGCGGTTGTTGGAGATGGCGGATATTGAGAAGTTAGAGCCGTTTCATTGGGGTTATCATTTTGATCAGGTTATGGAGCGGGGTGGGTTTGATGCGATCATTGCTAATCCGCCTTGGGAAGTGTTTAAGCCGAATGCGAAGGAGTTTTTTGCTCAGTACAGTGACCTAGTGACGAAGAAGAAGATGGATATTAAGGCATTTGAAAAGCAGCAAAAGGAGATGCTGAAAGACCCGGAAATTGCGGCGGCTTGGTTACAGTATCAAAGTCAGTTTCCTTATGTGAGTTCATATTTTAGATCGGCTGATCAGTTCAAGAATCAGATTTCAGTGGTGAATGGGAAGAAGGCGGGTACAGATATTAATTTATACAAGTTATTTTTAGAATTATGTTTTAATCTGTTACGCCCAAATGGTGAATGTGGAATTGTGATTCCTAGTGGAATATATACAGATTTAGGATGTAAGCAGCTTCGGGAAATGTTGTTCTCAAAGACTACCATCACAGGACTATTTTGTTTTGAAAATCGAAAGACGATCTTTGAAGGTGTAGATAGCCGATTTAAATTTGTAATTCTCTCTTTTGAAAAAGGTGGTCATACAGAGGAGTTTCCGGCAGCATTCATGCGTCACGCTGTCGAAGATTTGGTGACATTTCCAAGTTCAAATGATCTAACAATCAATGTAGATCTCGTCCGTCAGTTATCCCCCGATTCTGTCTCTGTGATGGAGTTTAAGAGTGATTTAGATATTACGATCGCGCGAAAAATGGCACAATTCCCACTCCTTGGACAAAAACTAGATAATACTTGGAATCTTAAGCTGACAGCTGAATTTCATATGACAAATGACAGTTATCTGTTTAAACAGGAGCCAGCAGAAGATCGATGGCCGTTGTACGAAGGCAAAATGATTCATCAATTCACACATCTCATGTCAGAGTCGAGATACTGGATAAGTGAGAAGGCGGGTCGTCAAGCTCTGCTAGGAAAGCAGAAAGATACAAATCAACTACTAGATTATCAAACCTATCGATTAGGATTTAGAAAAATAGCAAGAAATACTGATTCTAGAACTCTAATCGCAACAGTAATTCCGCCAGGTTTTCACGCAGAGAATTTTCAGTCGGCTATGCGGTTTCAGTGCCCAACAGAGTATGGTTTGACTGGTGTTGAAACATTGTATATGAGCGCACTCTTAAATAGTTTTATTGTTGATTACTCAGTTCGCTTTAAAGTTTCAGCAAATGTTAATTTCTTCTATGTCTACCAAACCCCTGTCCCCCGCCTCACCAAAGCCGATCGCACCTTCAACCAAATCGTCGATCGCGCCGCCAAACTAATCTGTACCACCCCAGAATTCGATGACCTAGCCGCAGAAGTAGGACTCAGCAGCCACACTAACGGAATCACCGACCCGATCGAACGGGCAAAACTCCGCGCCGAACTCGATGGCATCATCGCCCACCTTTACGGACTCACCGAATCCGAATTTGCCCACATATTGACCACATTTCCGATCGTCCCTCAAAGCACCAAAGACGCAGCCCTCCAAGCCTACCGAGACTTCACACCTCCCCAAACAGAACCCGAAATCCTCAATCTCCTCCAACAAGGCGAATCCAACACCATCGAATTCAAATCCACCGCCCGCTGGAACCTCAAAGAAAACAAAAAGGATCGCACCATGGAAGAAGTCATCCTAAAAACGATCGCCGCATTCCTCAACACCCAAGGCGGCACATTACTGATTGGAGTAGCTGATGACAGTACGATCGTCAGTCTAGAACCCGATTATCAAACCTTGAAAAAACGCGATCGGGACGGCTTTGAACTCTGGTTAATGGGCGACTTATTACTAAAAGAATTTGGCAAAACGATCGCCCCCAATCTCACCGTCACCTTTCATACTGTAGATCACAAAGATATTTGTAGGATTACGATCGTTCCTAGTTCAGAACCCATCTACGTCGAAATTCGTGACAAATCAGGACAACCCCAAGAAACCCTATTCATCCGCACAGGCAACTCCACCAACAAACTCGAAAAACCTAGCGAAATCGAAAAATATATTAAACAACGTTGGAATTAATCAACCAGAATTCAATACATTCTCTTGATGATCAAAGATCTTCCATTAGCGATCGTCCCTATTCCTCAAACTCCTTCGTAAATTCTTGTTTGCCACTAATCACCCGCAAGATCCTGAGTTCCTCTTCCGTAGCGCGGTAAAAAATAATGTACCCATTCATCGGGATCCCGCGCAAACCAGGACGCAAATCCCCATAACTTTTTCCCATATTTGGAAACTGTCTCAGATTCACACACTTATCATTAAACGATCGGAGCAAACGTTCTCCAGCCTCTACATTTTGTTCTGCAAAATAGCTAGAAATATCATCCATATCCTGGATTGCTCGTTGTGAAATAACACAATTCATCTGCTACTGTGCCTGCATCATCCGAAACTTCTCATGTAACTGCGCCATGGCAATATCAAGAGAGACACCTTCACCCCGATCGATTTCCGCCTCTGCCTCATCCACCTTTGAACAAACATCTTCAGCCCAAACCTCATACTCGCGCTGTTGCTCTGCTAGAAGCTGCAACGCTTTTTCCAAAACCTCGCCCTCAGACTTAAATCGCCCGGTTGCAATCTGTTCCTGAATGAACTGAGCCTGCTCTGGTTTCAGGATAATACTCATGTGCAACCACTCCAAATGCTTTCCATTAAGTTTAGCCCAAACTAATTCCGATCGTCCCTCAAAGCACCAAAGACGAAGCCCTCTAAGCCTACCGAGACTTCGATCGGTAAAGTATTTCATTCAAGTAAAAATCTATAACCATGTGTTTGTACTCAGCGCATAGCCTGCCGCATATAATCACCCCAGAGTTGAGCCGCTTCCGCACTACTATTGCCCGTCGCGTCATTATTATCATTCCCAAGCCATACTCCTGTTACAATTTTTCGACTAGGAACATAACCAATAAACCAAAGATCAACACCACTATTCGTCGTACCTGTTTTTCCCGCCTCACCAAGACCGATCGCCGCCGCCCGACCTGTACCACTTCGAATGACACCTTGCAGCATCGTCGTCATTTGATTGGTAATTTCAGGTTTTACAACTTCAGTCGCCTCCTCAGGACGTTGACTCGGATAAATTACACGACAGGTTTCTAGTAATTTGGGTTGTTGACAATCGCCACTATCAATAATTTTTTGGATGGTACGCGATCGAGTTTCAACTCCAGAATTTGCCAAAATACCAAACGCCGAAGTCATCTCTAAAACCGTCACTTCACTTTGCCCTAAAACAAGTCCCGGCACCGCATTCAAATTCGATTTAATTCCCATCCGTTTAGCCATATCCACCACCCGATCGAGACCCACTTCCTTCGCTACCCGCAACGCAACCGGATTATAGGAATTCGTCACCGCCGTTTGCATATCCACCATGCCGCCCCCACAACTACCATAGTCCTGACCATCCCAACTAAACGGTGCACAGGAATAAGTAGAAAACGGCGACGCACCCTGTTCGAGAGCTGCGGTATAGGTAAAAATTTTAAAGGTGGAACCCGGTTGGCGGAGAGCTTGGGTCGCCCGGTTAAATTGACTTTCTTTATAATCATAGCCACCGACCAACGCTAATATTTCGCCTGTCTCCGCATTCAGAGTCACGATCGCACCTTGACTATAACCACCCGCCCCACCCCGAGATTCAATAGCACTCTGAAGAGACTTTTCAGCTAGACGCTGCATTTTAGGATCCATAGCCGTCGTCACAATAAAATTACCCTCCTCAGCCACATTCTTTCCCAGGCGTTCACTAATTTCATCCAAAACTCGGCTGTAATAATAGGGCGCGATCGTACTAGAAATCGCTTTTTGGGCAGCGGGACTAATGTCAATTCGAGACCGACGGGCACGACTCGCTTCTTCGGGTGAAACCATGCCATACTCGGCCATCCGCTCCAACACTCGGTTCCGGTATTCAACAGCAGTATCGTAATTTTTGACCGGATTGAATGCATTGGGTGCGGGCAAAATTCCGGCTAAAGTGGCGGATTCGTTGAGATCTAAATCCTTAACGGACTTGCCAAAATAAAACTGCGCCGCATCCTCAAAGCCAAAATTACCAAACCCCAAATACACTCGACTCAAATAAAGCCGCATCAACTCATCTTTGCTATAGGTCGCCTCAAGTTTCAGCGCCACCATGGCTTCCTTGAATTTGCGTCCGGCAGAATCTTCAGTCCCTACATACTCACGCATAATATTTCGGGCGAGCTGTTGGGTGATAGTGCTGGCTCCTTCCTTAATGCCGCCGCTACGAAAATTAGTGACGATCGCTCGTGTTGTACCCAATGGATCCACACCTAGATGCCAATAAAATCGAATATCCTCCGAAGCCATCACCGCTTTCGGGAGAAATTTTGACACGTTAGCCAACGACTTGATATCCACATGGCTGCGATTAACCGGGACTGGCGTGAGCGGCGTTTGTCCATCGTTAGCGTAAACAATCGTTGGACCTTGAACCGTATTTGGAATGGGATAAACTGAAAACTGGGTCCAAGGTCCAACGGTTATCTATGCTAACGATGGACAAACGCCACTCACGCCAGTCCCGGTTAATCGCAGTCATGTGGATATCAAGTCGTTGTCCACGGTGTCGAAATTTC
>JAYUEU010000229.1:0-6569 GCA_043739065.1 Synechococcales cyanobacterium
TGATTAATACTACCGAAATTCAAATTCAATTGAATACGCCGACTAGTCCTGCAATTTTGTCACCATTAGGGAGTCTGAAGATGACCTATTTAGTGATGCCTGTACAGGTCCGATCGTAGTTTTTTCAAAGATTTGATTTGAATTTTAGTTTCCCCTTTTTTAAAGGGACTACAGCGATCGAGATCCTTGGGTAGTTATTCATTTCCTCAATATCGATCGCACCAATTCAAATGCCGATCCTCGAAATGACTTTGGTAAATGGGACAAGATTAATCCGGCCATTGCTTTACTTTCAGAAGCCGATCGGCCTAAACGAACTAATTCCCGACCCCGATCGGTTTCTCCTTGTTCAATTAAACGTAATCCCAACAGCAATTGAGTTTCAGAAAAACGCGATCGACGGATGAACTCAATGTTAATATCTTTAAATCGATAGGCATCCAAATAGTTTAATTTATCACTCAAGTAGGGAATGGCCCGATCGATTCCTTGTTGTTCAGCATGAAAACGGTATGCCATGAGCCGATCGCTTAAGTAGTATGCCGATCGACCCGATAAGGCAAATCGTACAAACAGATCATTGTCTTCACAATTCTGCCAATCTTGTCGCATATAATCTAAATCTTGTAACGCGTCCGATCGCCATAGCGTTGCGCCAATTTGTAAACTCTGAATCACAAAAACTTGATTTAGGATGTCCGGCAGCATTCCAGATTTGAGTTTCGATCGGCCCCATTTTTCCGAATTCGCTATACTCCACTCATGCTGAATTTTCCCTTTCTCATCCATTACCCAATGATCGCTCCCCACCAACCCCGCACTAGGGTTCTCGTCTAAAATTCGACTCATCTTCACTAAAAAATCTGGCATCAACCGATCGTCATCATCGAACTTGACAAAATATTTTCCCGTTGCGGCCTTATATCCCGATCGCATATTGTTACTTTTTCCAATATTCTGAGGGTGCCGAATGTAGCGAATTCGGGGATCATTAATCTTCGCCATCACCTCACAAGTCTCATCTTTCGACCCATCATCACAAACAATCAACTCCCAATCCGATTCTCCCTGAGCTTGCACCGACGCGATCGCTTCCGACAAAAAATGGGCACGATTAAACGTAGGAATGCAAACGCTAATTTTCGGCATCACCAAAACTCCAGATAACTCCCGCTAGCATTCCCTATTCTAAATTCTAAATTCTTATTCTCCAATGCGCATTTTGATGTTGTCCGCTACCTTCCCCTACCCGCCCACCAACGGCGGCACTCAAGTTCGCACCTTCAACTTACTGAAATATTTACATCCGCGCCACGAAGTTACGATCGCAACCCTGCGAAATGATCAAGTTACGCCTGCTGATGTTGCCGCTCTCAGACAATTTGCAACAGAGGTTATTGTTTTCGATCGGCCTGCTGCTCCGAATTTAAACCTAATTTCAAAGCTCCAACGGAGTGCAAATTTCTTGATCACTGGAACTCCATCCGGTGTACGGTCAAGCTATTCTCCAGAACTTCAGACTTGGCTCGATCGGGTGGTAAAAGATCAGAAATTCGATGTAATTACTTGCGAACATAGTGTTAATGAAAACTACCTGAAGCCTGATTGGAAAAACTCACTGCGAACGGTTGTTAATGTTCATAGTTCTGTCTATGCAACTTGTAAAAATCAACTTGAAACTAAAACTGCAGAGAACCCCTTTCGCGATCGGTTGAACCAACCCCTTTTGAAACGTTATGAACAACGCTTGAGTCAAAAATTTAGCACCATTGTCGTAACCACCGATGACGATGCCCAGCAATTCAAAACCTTTGCGCCAAACACCGCGATCGCCACCATTCCCAACGGTGTAGACTTCGAGGATTTTCCCTATCGCAGCACTGATCCAAACAACCATGATTTGATTTTTATTGGCGCAATGGACAACTTAGCTAATATCGACGCGGCTCGTTTTTTGGCCCAGGAAATTTTCCCGCAGGTCCGATCGCGTTATCCAGACTCAAAACTCATGCTGGTGGGATCTCGTCCAGTTCCTGAAGTGCTTGAACTGAATCAATTGCCTAATGTTGTTGTGACGGGAGCCGTGCCGTCGATGGCGGACTATTTGCATCGGGCCAGTGTTTGCGTGATTCCGATGCGGACTGGGTTTGGAATCAAAAATAAAACCCTAGAAGCAATGGCCGCAGGTACGCCCGTGGTGTCTAGCGATCGCGGTTTGGAAGGATTGACCTTGGACCCCGATCGTCCTTGTGCTTTGCGCGCTAACAATCTGGCTGAATATAGTGCGGCAATTACGCAACTATTGGATAATATGGCCTTGAGAGAATCAATTTCTCACTATGCTAGAGCTTATATTGAGCGTGACTTTACTTGGGAACAAGCAGGTCGTCGTTATGAGAGTGCAATTTTGGGTGTCTGAGTCTTTTTGGGTGTCTAAGTCCGATTGTCTAAGTCCGATCGTCCTCCATTCTCACTATGAAACGTCTTCCGCTTGCTGTTCCGGCTGCTAAACAGAATCTAGTTAGACAAATTTTAAGTCATGTATTGCCGATCGTTGCCCTGTTTGGTGTGGGGGCGTTAGTGGTCGAAACTGGTTCGTTGGGATTGCAGTTTATTTTGGAACCGAAGTCAGTGGCGTGGCTGAATGACTATTTGCCGGAAACACTTCAAATTCCACTGCCGGATTGGGATCGGCCTCATACCTTAGAGGAGATTAAACAAAATTTGACCAAAGGCGATTTGACCCTAGGTGAATTCATTGATTTGCCCAATGGCGATCGGATTACGAGTATTTCACAGCCACGCTACAACTGCGTCAACCGCTGCGATCGAATCATAGAACTTCGGGTCTATCGCAAGGCTAAAGCTTACGGACCCAAAAAGAACCAAACCCACTATAGAATGGTGGCCAACGTTTCAGTTCCCGGCGCGAACGATCGGGTGATTCTTGATTCATTGCAAGCGGGAGATTCCAGCACCGTGGAAGTCGAGGAAGATTTGCCGTTGGAAACCTTCGATCGGTTTGACGCACCCAATCCGAATAGCGGAAATTGGTTTAATCTCACCGGAAAACGATCGCAAGGCGAAAACAATGTTACCTATGGGCAGCTTTTTCACTACGATGAATCGCGAACAAAATTGACAGCGCTGATTCAATGGGCTAGCCCTGCCGAAACCGATCCGATTGTTTGGCGATCGCTCACCAATAATGATTCTCCAAAATTGTTGATTAATCAAAGTATTGGTCTCGAACCTCGATTTCTAGCCTACAGTCTGACAAAATCCACGCCGACTCCACAATTATCGTTAATTTCGATCGCTCAACCTGCTCTCGATACCATGGAATTTGAGCAGGCGATCGATTTGGCTAAGGCTGGATTGTGGTCACTCGCTGCCGATCGCTTAACGACATTGAAACCCAAAAATGAGAATTTTCCTACTGCAGCTCAGTTGCAATTTAACTTCATTTTGTATCATGCAAAAATGGCCAAGCTTCAAACCCAGGAAACATGGACTAACGCCACGCAGCAAGTGTTAGCTCAGGTATTGGATGGTCAATGGAAGGCGGCGATCGATCCCTTTGAAAAGGATCCGACCTCCCGGAATGAAATGCGTGAAGGCATTGCTCTAGAAGCGCCGCGTTTGTGGAAACGAATTACTGCTGCCCTTAAAGATGATCCTGGTAATCCCTATTTACAAGCTTGGGCGGCCCGCGTCACGGTCGATCGCGATGGAAAATCAAAGGCAATCGCGTGGGTTAATCGACAAGGTGCTAGTAACGATCGCACCACAGCCCTGAAGCTCCTCGCACCTGAACTTATTCCCAAAGCACCCATAGCGAAACAGATTCCTCAAAAAACAGAACTAGGTGCGATCGACCCTCTACAATCTCCGACTCGTTTTAATCAGCAACCTGCGCTACCGATTATCAAGCCGAGTCAAGCTCCTAATTAAATTCATTCTCAACAATCCGAGCATCTATTGACCTTTAATCTCATTAATAGTGTATGGTTATATTTGCTCTCACCTGATTTGTGTGAGAATGAGAATTATTCTATTTTGTGGTGTGAGGATGTTTTTGATGAATCCCTTATTATTATTGTCTGCGATCGGCTCAGCTACTCTTGCGGTTAGTTTCGCTGTTGTGCTCCCGATCCAAGCAGAAACGACGGACGAAATGGGGTTCGCAACGCTTGAGTCTGCGTCTGAAATGTCGGCTGTCACTTCTGTGTCACAACTCAGCGATGTTAAACCGACAGATTGGGCGTTCCAAGCGTTCCAGTCTTTAGTCGAACGCTATGGTTGCATCGCGGGTTATCCCGACAAAACCTATCGCGGCAATCGGGCCATGACTCGTTATGAATTTGCAGCGGGGTTGAATGCTTGTATGGATCGGGTTAACGACTTGATTGCGGCTTCGACATCTGACATGGTTAAGGCAGAAGATTTGGCAACTCTGCGTAGGCTTCAAGAGCAATTCTCTGCCGAACTTGCAACGCTTCGGGGGCGTGTTGATGTCCTAGAGACCAAGACAGCCTTACTTGAAAAGCAACAGTTTTCCACAACCAGCAAACTTAATGGTGAAGTCGTCATTGGGTTGTCAGGCGTTGCAACAGGCCGAATTTCTGGTTCCGACATTAGCCGCAACACCGTGATGGGCTATCGTGCGCGTCTGAATATTGACACCAGTTTTACGGGAGAAGATCTCCTCCGTACCCGAATCCAAGCGGGAAATTCTGACTTTACCAATGCAGCGACAGGGATTTCTGAAGGCTCTCTTCGGATACCTGCTAATACTGGATCCGGAGCGACGATCGATGCTCTTCTCTATCAATTCCCATTAGGTAAAAACACAACCATCAGCCTCGAAGCCAATGCAGGTGCGATCGATGACTTCACCGATACAGTCAATCCTTACTTAGATGGTGATGGCGGCAGTGGTGCATTGTCCCACTTTGGAACTCGCAACCCAATTTATTATCTAATAGGCGGCACCGGAATCGGCATTAAGCATAGCTTTAGTGAAAAACTCGAATTGAGTGCGGGCTACATGGCTGGAAGTGGTAGTGCTGCTCGTCCAAATGCTGGAAGTGGCTTGTTCAACGGATCTTATGGAATCATAGGACAAGTGACCTTTAAACCGAGCGATCGTCTGAAAGTTGGTGTCACCTATGTCAATTCCTACAACACTGACTTCGCGAGTGCTGGGAGTCCCACTGGAAGCACCCTCGCAAACCCTTTCACCAATACTGGCAATACTATATCTAGTAACTCCGTCGGACTCGGGGCATCGTTCCAAGTCAGTAATAGCTTGGTTGTCAATGCAAATGCTGATTATACTCGCACAAACGTAATCACCGTCGGAGATCTAGATATCTGGAACTGGAGCGTTGGTTTGGCATTGCCTGACTTTGGCAAAAAGGGTAACGTGGCTGGCGTGATTGTGGGAATGGAACCTAAAGTAACGAATGCAACGGGCGGTTTGCGTGCAGATACGGCAACTTCGATTCACGTTGAAGGCTTCTATCAATACCGCGTCAACGACAATATTTCCATCACGCCTGGAATTATTTGGTTGACGGCTCCTGACCACAACTCGGCTAACAGTGGCGCAATCATCGGTGCTATCCGTAGTACGTTTACGTTCTAATAGTGTGTTTGGAAAGTTGAAGCTTGTAAATGATTAAGACCCGATCCCTCTAAATTTTCCTTAAAATGAGGACTAAGAGTGAAGTTCTAGTTTCCCCTTTTTAAAAAGTCTAGGCGATCGGGTCTTTAGAACTGAAAGAAAAAGCGAGAAGAAACCAATTGATTTCTTCCCGCTTTTTCAGAGCTTAGATTAAGTCTCTAAACTATTTCCACTTACGAGCAACGATTTCAGCCAAGTCCACAACCCGTTGGCTATAGCCCCACTCGTTATCATACCAAGCGACCACTTTAATCATGTCGCCGCCCATCGCCATGGTCAATGCTGCGTCAACAATAGACGATTCATCGGTTCCAGCATGGTCAGAGGAAACCAGTGGCTCCTCGCAGAACTTGATAATGCCCTTCATTGCTCCTTCAGAAGCTGCCTTCAGAACACTGTTTACTTCCTCTGCGATCGTCGTTTTCGCAACGTTTGCAACTAAGTCAACAACGGAAACGTTCGGAGTCGGTACGCGTAAAGCAATCCCATTCAACTTACCCACCATTGGCGGATATACCAGAGCCACAGCCTTGGCTGCACCCGTTGAGGTTGGAACAATGTTGATTGCAGCAGCACGGGCACGACGCAAATCGCGGTGGCTAGAGTCAAGAATCCGTTGATCACCCGTATAGCTGTGGGTGGTGGTCATCATGCCTTTGACGATGCCAAAGTGTTGGTCGATCACCTTAACAATAGGAGCTAAACAGTTGGTGGTACAGCTAGCATTACTAATAATAAAACAACGATCGGGATCGTAGTCTTCATCATTCACACCCACCACAAACGTCCCATCATCTCCCTTACCTGGAGCAGTGATTAGCACGCGTTTAGCACCCGCCTTGATATGTTTCATCGCCCCTTCTTTGGTGATGAAAATACC
>JAYUEU010000230.1:0-3448 GCA_043739065.1 Synechococcales cyanobacterium
AGGAGTTTCATATTTGCGAGGTTTGCTCTTTTTCGGATCTTGAATGGGTGACGAAAGTTTGGCTTGCCAGGTGGAGCCATCTTCGTTGAGGAAAAGTGCTGCCTCTTGGTGGATCCGTGATCGATTGCCAAATCGGGTGACGTTCCAATTGAGTGCTTCAGCAATCCGGTACTGAATTTCACCCCCTGGTAGGACTTCCGTATCGCTAACGAGAGCGATCGAACGATGAAAAAGAGGCGTAGAGATAGCGGATCCAGTGATGAATTCGGTGTGAAAATTGAGTTTGGTCGTGTTAGAAGTGGTCGAAGTAAAAAGCATAGCGGTCGTTTCCCTGAGTCATGGGTGAACAGGGGACAGCGCAGAGCCAATATTTGCGGCTTAGAGTGAAAAGATATTTTAAAGGGACTAAAAATAGTTCAGATCAGTCCCGATAGATCTTGAAAGTCGCTCATAGCAAGGATTAATAGAAAATATTGGTCCATACTGACCCGTTGGAAACGATGGGTAGAGGGGGTCGAATTGTAAAAGAATTACAAAACACACTATTGCCAAACACTAAAAATAGTACATAATAGTGCATAGCAAAGCGTCGCAATGGCACTTGCCATTTCGAGTCTCTCAGGTCAACTAACTTTCCAAGCCTCCAAGCATATCTAGTTAGTTTTCCCGCCCATCATTTTTGTTTGATAGCTACAAAGCCCTTAGTGATTAGACTCACTGGGGGTTTTTAGCATTTAGGGTTATTTCATCGGCATTGCCTCGCGTAGGGTAAAACTTGCGTAGAGCACTTCTCGATCGTTCGCGAGAGGTAGTAGGGTCTCAATAGACTTCTCCCGATCATAAATCAAGACTCCCAGAAAGTTGAATAAATTCTAAGATTCTTTAATTGTGGCTTCTGATCCGAGTTTCAGCCCCTGGATCCAAAAAAATGTGTAGAGGGTGATAGCTGCCAAACAGAAATAATGTGGTGGTCTAGAAAGTTAGTTTATGTCCGAAAAATTCTGGGTTCTGACGATATTTATTTTTGGTTAGGAGTAACCAGGGGAAATGCAGTAACGCCTATTTCTAGGATGTAATTTTGACTAGAAGGTGAGGCAATTCACTCTTTTACTCTTCTATTGGGTTGAGATATTTGTGTTTTCATTCATTCTATCTATTCGGATCCTAGGTGGAAAACGGTCAGGAAACTTAGCTCTAACGGCCTGCTCCACCATAAAAGCTGCAAGGTTTGCAGTAGCGCGTCCTTCAGAGTCTGCCCATTCCTCTAAAGCTTCATAGACTGCCCTAGGAAGAACGATCGTGGTGCGTTTTGTATTTTCAGCCATGTTATCAATCATATTTGATGAGAAGACTATAGCTGATGGCTCGTCATTATTGTGTTTTAGCATATAATTAGGTGTTAGTAGCATAGAATTCTATGTTAGTGTATCGTCAAATTATACGACTTATAAAAATCGTGTCAATAAATTCCCCACCTGCCACCCAGGGTAATGACCCGGTAATAGGTGGGGTAATACCCAGGGTAATGAAATGAACCGCAACAAAGACTCCGCCTTCGTTACAGACGGTCGATACTCAGCTTCAGATTTACGTCATTTATTACAGCGGATTCGGAAGCGTCCGGTTCCTCGTGAAACGCTCAAATATTGGCGTAAATGTTTAGGAATATATCCCGACGAATTTAATCTCTATACCGCCTGTGACTTAGACCTTCTCAAAGGGTTAGTGACATGGCTGAACCGAGGCGGCACAATCCGCCAGTACGAATCCCAACTTCACCAACGGATGCAAAATCATGGCTAATCAATACGTAAATTCAAAGCCTCAAGGCTTTATGCCCAATAATAAGCAAGCTCCAACACAAGTTCCCCCAAATTATTCTGCTCCCCTCACAAAACCGATCGCGCATCAACAGCATCTGCTAGAGAATCTAGAGACGAATATGGATCAAATGGGTGATGAATTTGCGAATCGGGCTGCTGAAATCATTGAGCAAGGGATCCAAAACTCTTATGTAAAAGCAGCGGATCGGATCAGGGCGATCGAGTTACCTTTTTTCGGCTTGAAGGGCGACGGGTCATACTTTGCCTCATCCCAGAACGTCCCCGCCCTCAAAAGCGCCGCAGCGGAGGAGACATGCTGACCCCGCGAAATCTCTTAATTCTAGGAGCCGCTCTCCTGGCCCAATCCAGTCTCGGCGGTGGATTCAGCGGACTGCAACAGATGCAAATCCAAGGAGAAACTAACCGCCAAACCCGCGCCGTCCAAGACCAGGAAGCCAACAAACTGCGCCTGTCTCAAGACCTAGCCAAGCAGAAGGATACGATCGCCCGTCAGCGGTACGAATCAGGCTGTTTAATGGTCGTTGCTTCAAATGACAAAACCCAACTGACGGCGATCACGGAAGGAATGCCCGTGATGGATTCTGCCCGAAAAGTCCCGCTATCCGTTGGCAATGTGGTCTGTGATAGCAATGGTTTAACCGGAGAAATCATAGCGAATCCTGTTGATCCGAAAACCCCGATCGTCGGACTGACCGCATTCACGAACGATCGAACTCTAATTGCCAACGCTGCGAAACGGTATCGAGGAACACGTCACACCATGCCCTCTCAACGGTGAACATCATGAATTTCAACCAACCGCTTGATCTAAAAAAGCTATTTGCAACGCTGAAAACCCGAATCCATGAGGAAGCCCAGAAACGTAGACCCAAAAGTACAGCCGACCCAGATCATTATGGGTTTGAATCAGAAGAGCCAGAAGCCACCACCACTTCTGTCCCAAACTCTCAAAAATCTGGCACCCATTGGCTAATCCACTTTCTTCGCTTCTGCCTACTGATCGGGGTTGGCTGTCTAGCATTTGCAAATATTAAACCCTATATCAATATCGTCAACTGGTTAGGTTCCGGCTTGGCCGACAACAACATTCTCAGCGTGATTGCGAGTATCCCATTGATGGGTTATCTCTTCACTACCGGAGCGATCGCCACCACCTTTGTTCTGGGTTGCTTACTCTGGGCAATTCTCCAAGGCCAACAAATGTTGCCAAAACTAGTCCTCAACGATCCAGAAGCACTACTGGTCCTGATGTCTTGGGTGGTTCGCTTCAAATCGATCGCCTTCAAAAGTACCGATACGCCCATGCTTCGTCAGTTGAAACAGCGGTTCAACAATATCCCACTGGAATGGATTGAACGAATGCAAAATGCGCGGGCGATCTCCTACGTCATCGATGCAATTCTTTGTTTCGGCTACTATCCACCGATCGTGGGCGGGTACGATCGGCTAGGTATTGTCCTCGTTTCACCGTCATTAAATGATATTGCTTGGTTCAATGTTATTGCCGCATTAGCCACGATGTTTGGCATTGAAATCCTTTACGAAGTGTGGAAGATGCTATCGATCGCGTTGGATATTTTGAATGAAGCGATGGCTCAACGGAC
>JAYUEU010000231.1:0-11869 GCA_043739065.1 Synechococcales cyanobacterium
TCAACAACTAAGGGGGTTGTAAAGTCCGTTCCCCAATTTGCGCCGACTACGTGATAGTTTACTTCGTCCGCACCTGTGACAAAATTTTTCAATGTGGCAGCAGTATTATCTGCTAATCGAATGAACTTGGGTGAAACCGTATCACTACCTTGAATATATTCATCGGCGATCGCAGGGGAAATATATCCCAAGGGCAATGCTTTTGCCAGCCATTTTGCTTGGGCTTCTTCATCAGGAACCACGAGACCAATGACCGTTGTGGCTTTGTAATTTGGTGCAAGTTTAGTCAATTCATTTTGCAATTTGACTTCATTCACATCTTGATCGCCGCGCAAGGAAACAATAGCAGCAGCCGTTATTCCACTGTCAAAAGTTACTTGATATAATACATTTTTCAGAACAGTCGTGGGCGAACATTTAAGCACTTTGCATACTTTAACGATCGCATTAGTCCCGATGGTTTCACGTTTTTCGTAGGTAGTATATTGTGAAACTTCAGCGACCTTGGGAAGTGCGATCGCTTTCTCTACATTGGCCGCATATTGTCCATCTTCGGTATACAGAACTTCGTCTTCGCCTGCTTCAGCCAACACCATAAATTCTTGGGAACCAGAGCCACCGATCGCCCCAGAATCAGCATCGACCGCCCGAAATTCTAATCCACTCCGACGGAAAATGTTGCAATAAGCCTCATGCATCCTGGCGTAAGTTTCTTTCAGACTGACTTCATCGGCATGAAATGAATAGGAGTCTTTCATAATGAATTCACGCCCACGCATCAAACCAAACCGAGGCCGAATCTCATCCCGAAACTTAGTTTGAATTTGATACAGATTCACCGGAAGCTGACGGTACGATCGCACCATATCCCGAGCCACCGCAGTAATTACCTCTTCGTGGGTGGGACCGAGACCGACTTCACGCCCTTGACGATCGGTCAAAGAAAACATGATTCCTTCAGCCTTTGTGTAAGTATCCCAGCGCCCAGACTCTTGCCAAAGCTCAGACGGTTGAAGCTGCGGCATCAGTAGTTCTTGAGCACCAGCAGCATTCATTTCCTCACGGACAATGGCGCTAATTTTCTGTAGTACTCGCCACATCAGCGGCATATAAGTATAGAGACCGCTACCAATGCGACGAATGTATCCTGCTCGCACCAAGAGTTTGTGGCTAGGAATCTCTGCATCTGCGGGATCTTCACGCAGGGTAACAAATAACATTTTAGAAAGTCGCATTAGGTGCCCATCACTCTTTAAACCGTTATTTAGTTTAAAGGAATGGGCCACTAAATTTACGTTTAAGTTTACGCTTTGGTGAAAATCTTCCCATCCTTGACCGTTACGATATAGCTCACGAGAGGCTTATCCGCTGGGCCTTTCAGTACTTTTCCACTGTCATCAAAAGTGGATCCATGACAAGGGCAAACGAATTGCTTGGTTTCAGCATTCCACGGCGTGACGCAACCTTTGTGAGTGCAGGTTGGATTGACGGCGACAATAGACTCGGGCTGCGATGGCTTTCCGCTAATCGCAAAGGGTTTGCCATCAATTTTTCCTTCAAAAGGAACACCCGGTTTTAGGTCTGTCAGCGAGGCAATAGGACGCAGGGCCGCACTATCTTCAGGCAATGTGGGTACGGGTAGGGGGCTGGGTGATGGGTTGGTGCTCACGCTGCTGGATGAACAAGCGGCAAGGGCAACAGGTAATGAAGTTGCAAGTAAGCCAGCCCCAGTCCAAGTCATAAATTCACGACGGTTCATAATTCAAGTCTCTCTAGATCAATAAAACCCTTCAATATTTTATCGTCAAAATACTGTTACGATCGGGATCCACGCCTAGTCGTTTTAGCAGTAGTTTTGAGACTCTCCTCATGTTTCAGATTAGTAGGACACTCAGTTTACCCTTGAATGAGATTGAGATTAGTGCCATCCGATCGCAGGGAGCGGGGGGACAAAATGTGAATAAAGTAGCGAGTGCGATTCATTTGCGATTTGATATTCAGGCGTCGTCGTTACCCGATCGATATAAGGAACGGTTGCTTAATTTGCGCGATCGACGAATTACTAATGATGGCGTAATCGTTTTAAAATCTCAAGAGCATCGTAGCCAAGAGCGTAATCGAGCGGAGGCATTCAATCGTTTACGAGCATTGATTTTGAGTGTGGCGATCGTAGCATTACCTCGGAAATTAACGAAACCAAGTCGCGGGCAAGAACGACGACGATTGGAAGACAAAAAACACCGATCGGACGTTAAAGCATTACGAAAATCAGTTGAAGAATAATCTATTTCACGAACATCTCAGAAGGGTACATTTGATACTAAGTTCAACCATTTTCCGTCATACCAAATTGAACAACGTGTTGCATGAAGATGAAGCCTGGTCTGGGATTGGCGAATCTGAGATTGGAGGATTTGGGATTGGGTGCCATAGAGCCGATCGCCCAAAATAGGATTATTAAGTCCGTTTGAATCCGCGCAATGAACTCGGAGTTGATGAGTGCGACCTGTTAAGGGAATCAGTTCAACGCGAGATTCTGAGGGATTGAGTAGATTGAATTCTGTTATGGCCGATTTACCACGATTTAAATTAACCGATTGATAGGGACGATTACTCGGATCGCCCCAAAGGGGAAGTTCTATTGCTCCAGAAAAACGATCGCATAAATTTTCCAGAATTGCTTCGTAGACTTTTTTTACGCGGTGCTGCGCGAATTGTTGTTGCAGGGTTTGATGGGTGAGAAGATCTTTCGCAAACAATAGAATTCCAGAGGTATCTTGATCCAAGCGATGAATAGCAGCGATCGCATCATAGGTTTGTTTTAAATATCTTAAAACACTCTCTTGCCGATCGCTTCCTCGCCCCGGCACTGAAAGAAGTCCAGCAGGTTTATCGATCGCCATAAGACGAGCATCTTCGTAAAGAATGGTCAACGGTGAAGTGAGTGGGCGCAGTGGGCAATTCTGTAAATGGTTTCGGAGTTGCTTAGATAGAATTTGACGTTCTTGTTTGATTTCTTGAATACGACGATCGGCATTCAGAAGCTTCGTCGTTAATGGTTTTAACGTTTGATCTCGATAATATTTAAAGTTACGCCGATCGAGACTGTCCTGTTGACTTTCTTGATCGAGTTGAATATGAAGAATAGAATCGTCTTTTTGGGATTGCGATCGAGATAAATCTCTGATTTGTTTATTAATCTTCTGTTGTTTTTGAAGATCTTGCCATTGGCTTAAAAAGGCTTGAGACAGATCTTTTAACTGTTGGCGTTCCGGCAAATGTTGAAGGATTATTAATTCTTGTTTTAACTCTTCAAGCTGTTGCAAGAGTTCTTGTTCATCTACAATAGAATCCATTAATTTACGATCGTTTTTATAAATTCTTCTACATACGATCGTAAATTAATTAGATTCATTACAATAGAATTCCTAACCTAATTTAAACTCGTGCCACCAGAACACTCTTTTCACGCTGAATCGGTAAACAATTCACCGAATCAAGCGTCGCACAATAGGCCATATCTTTCTGACAATTCAATTGAAGTAACCGCTGCCCATGACTCGCATGATTCAACAATTCTAATAAATCATTCTGCCACGTCTTGTATAACGCTATGGCTGCGATCGTTTCGTCATTTCCTGCAATATCAGACAGTGACAAGCCCAATTTATCCATAAGCAAATGAGCTATTGCCCCAGCGCAGACCGTATCTTCTAAGGCATAGGTGCCTTCCCAACCCGCACCCACAATCCAAATCGTTTCAGGCTTGGTTTCCACTAAATATTTCACCACTTCATGGCGATTGATCAACGCAGCACCCAAAACAGTTGGGGAATCCTGTACGCGCTGAAAGGCCCGAGTTCCGTTAGTCGTACTCACAAAAAGACGCTTATCCGCCATGCCCTCAGCCGTACAATCTAACGGCGAATTCCCAAAATCAAATCCCTCAACCTTGCTTCCCCCACGTTCTCCAGCCCGAATACGCTTCGCCGAATCCCAATTCTCGCTTACCGACATCAAGGTATCAAGATCGATAAAGACTTGAACAGCCTCAGCCCCCACACTCAAAGCCGTTACCATGGTTGTCGTGGCTCGTAGGACATCGATCACAATGGAGCAATCAGCAGTGTTAATAGCAGGCGTTTGCTCAGGCGTATGATAAACGAATAGCTTCATGATGTCGGTAAAACGGGGAATTCCTGATAAAAATAATGACCACCCAGAGAGCTGAGTTCGTCCTACACAATAGTCCATATACGTAACTCGTGCGGAACATTTCTCCACTAGTTTCCATCAATCACAGATAATCCAACGCGTCTCCGTACAAATATAATTCAAGGGCTGATCCCACTCATCCGCTTCAAAGCTTTCAACGACTCCGAAATCAAACGTGATACCGATCGTCGGTATGGATCGCCATTCAGTCTGTGCCAATAACCGATCGTAAAATCCACCTCCATAGCCAATTCGATTTCCTTTCCGATCGCATCCCACACAAGGCACCAATATCGCCCCAACATCTTTGGCCTGAAGCACAGGCGCTATGGCCTCGGGTTCTAAAATACCAAATGCACCGACCTCTAGCCTATTTCCTGGTTCCCAACGGTGCCAGACCAGTTCATTCCCAACGCAACGCGGAACACCGATTGGAGTAAATCTCGATCGTAACTGCGGCCAGAGGTCAGATAGATCGGGTTCTTGACGAATACTGAAATAAGCAAGGACTGACAACTGGGGCGGCGACGGAAGATTTTGTAAAATTCTTTGACCTATCAAGGCATTACGATCGTTCCAATCTGTCGAATTCATTGTAATGCGATGGCGCAGAAGCTGTTGACGAAGAATAGTTTTATTCATAACTTGATTCACGACTTGATTCACGAATGGTGCTGATAGATGATCGATCATTTAGCCAGATGGCTACAATATCTACGGCGGCGGATTTAATTCCGTCTTTACTCCTTATTCTTTATTTGCGCCGTGCCATGAAACTCGTTGTTAAACAAGACACTATCTTTAAGCAGTACACAGTTGATTCCAGTCAGCTTGCCCCGAAAGATAAAGTAGCGGTTCGATCGGGCCAAAGTTTTGAAATCCACTCGTGGAAGCCAGCAGACAAATTTCACTGGAAAGTTGCACTAGCTGATCAGTTCCTAGGCAATCCACCACGGAATACTTGGTACGTTTTCACGCCACATATTCAACTGATTAACAGTACTGGTAACGCACCTACGCCCCCGGCTGATCCAAAAACCACGATTCCCACGCCTGCTGCTATCCGTTTGCCCGCAAGCAAAAAACTTAACGTCCCCTATCACTATCAACTTAATAATGCGGAAAATCCACGGGGAGCCTGTAATGTGACGTGTTTTGCGATGGTGATGGACTATTTCAAAATTCGTAAAAAGACGAATGCAGTGCAGTTAGAAGATGAACTGTATCGCTATCTGATTGACCAAAATCTTAGTCGCCATGATCCAAGCGATTTGGCAATTATGGCCCGAGCCTATGGCATGAAAGATGATCTAACATTACGAGGTAGTCAGGCAGATATTCGTCGGGCGATCGCTGAAGGAAAACCCTGTATTATTCACGGCTATTTCACAAGCTTTGGCCATATCGTGACTATCCTGGGCTACGATTCCACAGGCTTTATTGTCAACGACCCGTTCGGAGAATGGCAGCCCTATGGTTATGACGAAGGCCCATACGGAGAGGAATTACACTACAGTAATGCACTTATTCAAGGCACTTGTTCACCAGAAGGCAACGACCATATGTGGATCCATCGCCTATCACTGGCCTGATTGTCAATCCCGAATTTAAGAACGAATTTAAGCTAGATCTCGCTGTGGCAGGTTTAGCTCACGATCGACTGAGCTAATGGGAAGGCATAGTAAATTGTCGCCTTGGGTCTTAATCATGCCTTTTTGACGTAATTTACCCATAAGACGAGTCACAGTGACACGAGTTGAGCCGATCGCACTCCCAATTTGTGCGTGAGTCAATGGAAACGGTAAGTAATACCCATCATTCGTGGGTTCTCCGTATTCCTCAATCAATAAGGTCAAAAATCCTAATAGTCGATCGATCGTGCGGCGTTGACCTAAAGTACTAAGCCAAAGAAGCTTGCGTTGGTGCTGATAGCGAAAGGCATCCATCACTTCTCGACGGAAATGAGGCCAGTTCTCTAGGTCATGCCAATACATCCATACAACTGATGTCTGATCAACATGGGCGTAGCTCTGAAGCGTAAACGGCGATTGGGCAACTACTTCAAAGGGTTGACCTGCACCAACAAATCCTAAAAATGCTTCTTCTGGAGCTATCCGAGCAGCCCGTGGTCCTGCTGCCGAACTTACTTGTGCGGTTCCCACTAGCCGAACCGCTCCACGCTGAACCAGGTAGAGCAAACCAGGACGGGTAACAATTTTCTCATCTTTACTAAAGGTGCGGCATCGGTAGTGCTCCTGTGCCCAATCGATGATGCGCTGCCACGTCAGAAACGGGCGAGAATTGTCGGATTGAGATGCTGCTGAATACATAGCTAGATTCATAGAAAGGATTGAAATCGTCTTATAGCAGAACGATAGTAATCGCAAACGTTTAGTAATGAAACTAACATTATGAATACTAATAGTCTACGTATATTTTCACGGGTTCGGCTTCATCGTGCAATCTATCCTTCGGGAGAGGTTGCGGATATTACTGAGACTATGGCTTCAATTTGGCCGATCGACTGGGAGCGACTCCCAGTACTTTCCCGGATAGATATTCCCTTAAAGCGATTGCCCGGTGTCAACCCATTACGCTATCAATCGGCAATATCTTTAATGCTGTCAGCCCGTCTAGGTCAGTCTTCCGAGACAATTTCCCAAATCATCTGTGACTGTGCAGGCTCTGGAGTTCCGCGATTGAGTCTGGGGAATGTTGGATGGATTACCCTAACGTGGGAGACATCTTCCCTTTACAAAGCATTAGACCGTATTTTCGCAGAAGATCTATTGATGTCATTGAATCCATTGATACCTTTTTGTTTATGGCAGACCCATGCTCGATGTCAATCGCTCCGATCGCAACATGAAATATCACATCTAAATAGCAATAGCAAAGATTGGGATCTGGATTTGTCCATGCCTGAAGTCGCCCAAGCATTACTTGAAGCAGTGATTCATCTATTAGATCGACTCGATGATCCTGCGCGGCCGCTCAGGGGGGTGGCACTGCAACGAGAAATTCGTCAGATCTGTCAATGTTTTGATCAAGTTCATAGGCAGATGCCTATATTTAATCCCGATCTATCTGAGTCCGATCGTTATCTTTTTCATCGGCTATTGGGCTGGCTTCAGGCACTGCTCGCTCGTTGTAGCCAGATTGAGATGCACTCATAAGACCGATCGAAATAGGTCTAAATCCTATTGATAAGTAATTACTATAGACTTTTCAGAGGATCGGGGGGTGACAAATCTGGATTCATTCTGTATATTAAAGGGGTGTGAGGAGCGAACTAAGAAAAAGGCACCGAGACGAAACACGGTCAGTCGTCGGTGCCTTTTTCTATGAAAATTTTTAAACGGCAGATTATTAAAACAGCCTGAGTTTCAGTCACTGCTCCCCCGCATCAAATAAGCTATAACAACAGAAACTGTTGAAGCGCTTGAGCCACACCGTCTTCATCTACATGGGGAGCCAACCAATCAGCAGAGGATTGGACAATAGTCGGCCCACCGCTCATAGCAATTCCAATGCCCGCATAGGCCAACATTTCTAAGTCATTACAGTTGTCGCCGATCGCCATGACTTGATGAGCGGATAGTCCTAGAATTTCTTCAGCCAGATATTGCACCGCAGATCCTTTATTAGATTGGGGATGGGCCGCCTCTAGGAAGTGTGGTACGGAAGTTGTGAGGTAGAGGTCTTCAAGATTGTGACGATCGCGTAGGTCACTTAAGCAGGTTTGAACTAGGACTTCGTCGTAGCTAATGGCTAGAATTTTGGTTGGGAGAGCGTCTTTAGAAAGAATAGTCCGAAAATCGCCCACGATCGTAGGTTGGGTTTCACACCGATCGCAGTAATTTTGACTATCTGGCGACAATTCTCTGAGGTGAAGCCGATCGTTGATATAAAAATGGACAGAGACACGATCGCGCAGATGGGGTTGCTCGTAATAATCTAAAATTTGTAGCGCTACTTCGGGTTGGATCTGAAAATGGCGCAGACGGGGCTGACCGGGTTGCTGAATCCAAGCTCCTTGATAGGCTAAAAGCGGCAAGGTAGATTTGACTGCCTCATGAAATCGTTGGGCGGATTTATACATGCGGCCCGTGGCAATGGCAACCTGAATGCCTCTTCGTTGTACGGCGGCGATTGCGTCTAGGACGGGCTGAGAGATTTGGTTCGATCGGCCTGCAATTGTGCCATCAATGTCAAGAATGAGTAGCTTGATTTCTTTTGCTTGCTCTAAAAGAGTTGCTGTCGGGGTCATAACGGGTGGTGTCTCTAGCATTAATTACGCCTTTGTTTAAAATTCTGGGAAATTGACTAGTTCGATCGTTTCCACTACGAAAGCCCTAGTCATAAGGCGAAAATCAGCTTTTATCGTGCGCGCTGGAGAATGATCATCCCTTCGCCGACTACAGGATTTCGAGCAATGAGGTTGCCTTCAGTGTCTTCGAGTCTGAGTCGGCTATAACCTTGGCCTTGGGTTGTGATGAGAAGGCTGTTGGTGAGTTTAGTTTGGCTGTCTTCGGAACTGCGGTACCAGGCATCGCTGAGGGTAATCGTTAGACTGGGGCCGTTAGGACGGATGCTAACGATCGCATTGTCTACTAATGAGTTAGCGATGATGTCGAGATTTTGGCGTAGTTTTAGGCGACGAGCGGCTTCGGGATTTTGAATTTCGGAGGTTTGGCTTACAGGATTCTGACTTGTAGGATTTTGATTTGTAGGATTTTGAGGATTAGATTGAGCGATCGCTGTCTGAGGAATTATCTGATTGGGAGATGCGTTGGGAGTACTGATATTGCGATCGACGATCGGCACAGAGGTACTGTCGTAGCTACGTTTTGGGCGATTAGACTCCCGATAAACAGGTGCTTCAGATGAGCGATCGGTTGGCAAATTACGGCTTGTATTGCGATCGTTGATGGATCGATCATTGTCCGCCTCACGAGATGACTCATTCCGCGACTGGTTGTATGCCGATCGATCGATCGCTGGCCGAATATTCTGCTGTGGAGTTGCGGCTTGACCAGAGGGTAACGCTGAGAAAAACCACAAAATTAACAGCAATGTTCCAGCAAAAATTCCAGAGAGGGCACGATCGCTCAGCGGTTGAAATGATTGCGGTAGCCGAGGCTTGACGATCGCAATCGTTTTTTCCCAAATCGGTCGAATTGCGATCCATATCCGAGAGGTCAGTTGGGTAACGGGTGTCCAGTCAATAGGCTGTACGATAGGTTCTTGACGATCGCGGGCCGTTCTTTCCTGGGTTTCGAGCTGCTGAATCCATTGCTGGGTTTGAGTAGTAATCAGTCTCAGTCCAGCCAGAGCCGTGGGACGCAATTGAATTGTGGTGCGAGTAATCCAAGCGAGAATGGATTGGAGGGTCTGATTGATTCTAGGATCGCTCGTGGACGAGGATGGCCGATCGCTAGATTTTCCCGGTGTGGACTCTGAGAATTTAGCCCCTGAGAATTTGGATTCCGGTGGAGCAGCAGACTTCATCGGCGGATCCAGATTAGGATTGTTGTCAGGTTGTTTGGGTTGTTCTGTCATAATCCGCCACCTTTTCCAAAATCTACCGATTATTAATTCTGTTAGTTCAGAGTCAAGTGCTAAAGATAGTTCGAGCCAGCCATCTCTCTAGCAACGTAATTCTTCAATTATATTAGAACTTAATGAAGGCAAATTTTTAGGATTGCTCGGTTTTGAGCTAGGACCATGAATGGCATTTAAACGAAGACGGTTTTTGACGACATTGGCGGCGTTTGGTGGCTTTGGATTTGAGGCGATCGGTCTTGGCTTGCGGAATCTGGCTCTGCAAAAAGATAGCAATCTCATAAATCCCACCCTGGCAACGACCTTAAAGGATAATCTGGGTCAACTTCAATTGCGTTTAATTGCCACCGCTGACTCGGGTTCAGGCGATAAAAACCAGTTTGCAGTCGGACGCGCAATGGCCAACTATCACATCCAATCGCCCTTTCAGCTTGCAATACTCGCGGGTGACAATATTTATAACAGGGGTGAAATATCGAAAATTAAAGAAGCCTTTGAGCAACCTTACGGTGAACTCTTAAAGCGCGGGGTCAAGTTTAGGGCCTGTCTTGGAAATCACGATATTCGCACTGAAAACGGAGATCCTCAAGTTAAGTATGCCGACTTCAACATGGACGATCGTTACTACACTTATACCCAAGGCCCAGCGCAATTCTTTGTTTTAGAAACAAATGCGAATGTGGATTGGAAAACTCAAATGGCTTGGCTGACTCAACAGCTCGACGAAAGCAAAGCCGCCTGGAAAGTTGTCTACGGTCATCATCCGATTTATTCATCCGGCATTTATGGCACCAATGCTGAAATGGTGAAACGGTTTTCAGAGGTGTTTAAACAACATCGCGTCAATCTTTATGTCAACGGCCATGAACATCACTACGAGCGCAGTCGCAACATAGAAGGCACTACCTATCTGGTTACGGGTCATGGTGGTGCGTCGCTACGACCTGTTCGGAGATCAGAATCGTCGGAGTTTGCAGTATCGAGATTTGGGTTTAGTACGATCGAATTCTATGAAAAATTGATGGTGATTCAAGGCATCGGGACAGACGGAAAAGTCTTCGATCGTGGCATTGTTTCCCAGTGGACCTAGGCCGTGAATTTAGTAAAATGACATCTGCAAATATTATGTAAACATGGTGGTGCGATCGTAAACATAGTGGTGCGATCGTTCTAGTAATGGTTTAGTAACGATCGCACCTTTGTTTCCAGCAAATTAATTAGCCCAAGCCAGCTAAATGCATCTGCTTCACCAAAAAACCAGCAGATTCTTCCGATCGGCGCTTATAGATTGCAACTTCTTGAATTTGGCTAGAAGCGATTGGGCTGAGCTTACGACCAAATTCAGCCGCAAAATTTTGGCCATCTAAAAATTCACTCGTCTGGATAGTGACCTTAAGACAAGTGCCTTCCAATTCCACAACCGTGGTGAGATCAGGCCGATCGCTCAAAACAGTCGCCACAAACTTCTGAATCTCTTCAAGATTTCCTTCTTGGGCTAGCATAATGGGATCAATCACAATCACCTCTGCTTCCAACTCCGGTGGAACGTCATTCGCAAGTTCAAAGCGATAGCTCCACTGAGGTTTCGTCTCCGCCGCGCACTTGCCATAAATCTGAAGCACCGCAATGGACTCAACTCCTAACGTCTTCACTTCCTGAATAATCTGAGCCGTCACCCACTGTTGATCGGGTAACTCCTCCGCTTCAACCAAAAGATTTAGACAGTCTGCCGCACTTGCTGCCTTGACTTTTAACGATCGCGATCGGAGATTGTGGGTGAGTAGCGCTGCGATCGCACTAGGATTTCCTTGTTTTGCAGCATCTAAAGTATCAGGCATAGTGAGAAACTCCGGAACAATGAGAAATATGTGAGAATACGTTCAATTTTAATCAATTTTGTAGATACTAGTATGTCCAAACCCGGACAGAATCCTTAGACAAAATCGAAAATCTGATAGATTCTCATATTTTACCCATCAAAAGGCACCGCCAATTTGTTACCCTATTCCGAATAGTTTTAGGGAAGAACGCGTGGAAATTCAAATTGGCAGAGGCAAAACCGCTCGTCGTGCATATGGATTCGACGAGA
>JAYUEU010000232.1:0-6713 GCA_043739065.1 Synechococcales cyanobacterium
CCCCCTCCGATCGCATCCCACACAAGGCACCAATATCACCCCCACATCTTGGGCCTGAAGCACAGGTGCTGTTGCCTCGGGTTCTAAAATACCAAATGCACCTACCACTAGCTTATTTTCCGGTTCCCAACGGTGCCAGACCAGTTGATTGTCTACGCAACGCGGAACACCGAATGAAATAGCACGCGATCGTAACGGCAGCCAGAGATTCGACAGATCGGGTTCTTGGCGAATACTGAAATAAGCGAGAACTGATAAATGGGGCTGGAGCGATGGAAGATTTTGTAAAATTTTTTCACAGATTAAGGCATTACGATTGTCCCAATCAGTCGAATTCATTGCAACTCGACGGCGCAGAAGGTCTTTACGAAGAAGAGCTTTATTCATACTTTTCTCATAACATAATGCTAATAAGCGATCGTAAATGATCGATCGTTTAGTGGGATGGCTACAATATTTACGGCGGTGAAGTAGTTACGGCGGCGAAGTTAAATCCGTCTTTATTTCTTACTTAGTATTCTTTAATCTACCCCATGCCATGAAACTCATTGTCAAACAAGACACTATCTTTAAGCAATATGCGGTGGACTCCAGTCAGCTTGCCAGCAAAGATAAGGTAGCCGTCCGATCGGGCCAAAGCTTTGAAATCCACTCCTGGAAGCCAGCAGGCAAATTTCATTGGAAAGTCGCACTAGTGGATCAGTTCCTCGGGAATCCAGCTCGGAATACTTGGTATGTCTTCACCCCCCACATCCAACTGATTGACAGTCGTGGTAACGCAGCCATACCCCCGGCTGAGCCAAAAATCCCGCTTCCCAAGCCTTCTACGGTCCGTTTACCTGCAAGCAAAAAACTTAGTGTGCCCTATCACTATCAACTTAACAATGCGGAAAACCCACGGGGAGCTTGTAATGTGACCTGTTTTGCAATGGTGATAGATTATTTTAAAATCCGCAAAAAAACCAATGCAGTTCAGTTAGAAGATGAACTATATCGCTACATGATTGACCAGAATCTCAGTCGCCATGATCCCGGTGATTTGGCAACAATGGCCCGCGCCTATGGCTTAAGAAACGATCTAACATTACGAGGCAGTCAGGCCGATATTCGCAGAGCGATCGCTGAAGGAAAACCCTGCATCATCCACGGGTACTTCACCAGCTTTGGCCACATTGTAACGATCGTTGGCTACGATCCCACAGGCTTTATTGTCCATGATCCCTTTGGAGAATGGCACTCTTATGGATATGAAGAAGGTCCGTATGGCGAGGGGTTACATTACAGCAATGCACTCATCCAAGGCACTTGTTCCCCAGAAGGCATCGACCACATGTGGATCCATCGCCTATCACTGGCCTGATTCTCAGACCGATAAGATTACGCTAGGGTCTGCGGTGGCAGATTCAACTCGTGCCCTGTTGAGCCAATGGGAAGGCAGAGTAAATTGTCACCTCGGGTTTTAATCATGCCTTTCTGACGCAATTTACCCATAAGGCGAGTCACAGTGACCCGAGTTGAACCGATCGCACTCCCAATTTGAGCGTGAGTCAAGGTAAACGGCAGGCAATAGCCATCTTCCGTAGGTTCGCCATATTCCTCAATTAATAATGTCAAGAATCCCAACAGACGATCGATCGTACGACGTTGGCCTAGGGTGCTGAGCCAGAGAAGCTTACGTTGGTGCTGATAGCGAAAGGCATCCATCACTTCTCGACGAAAATGAGGCCAGTTCTCTAGGTCATGCCAGTACAGCCACACAACTGATGTCTGATCAACATGGGCATAGCTCTCAAGCGTAAAAGGCGATTGGGCAATAACTTCAAAGGGTTGACCCGCACCAACAAATCCTAAAAACGCTTCTTCTGGAGCCATTCGAGCAGCCCGTGGTCCTGCGGCTGAACTCACTTGTGCGGTTCCCACCAGCCGAACAGCCCCGCGCTGAACCAGGTAAAGCAAACCTGGACGGGTGATAATTTTCTCATCTCTGCTGAAGGTCCGACATCGGTAGTGCTCCTGTGCCCAATCGATGATGCGCTGCCACGTTAGAAACGGGCGAGAATTGTCGGATTGAGATGCGGCTGAATACATAGCTAAATTTATATAAAGGATTGGAATCGCCTTATGGCACAACGATAACAGTAGCAAAGACAGAGCTAGCAAACGTTCAGTGATTAAACTTGTGTTATGAATGCTAACAGCCTACGTATATTCTCACAGATTCGGCTTCATAGTGCAATCTATCCTCGGGGAGGTATTGCGGATATTACGGAGACTACTGCTTCGATTTGGCCGATCGAGTGGGGGCAGTTTCCTATGGTGGCCCAGATAGATATTCCAATAAAACGGTTGCCAGGAGTCAATCCACTACAGTATCAGTCTGCCATATCTTTGATGCTATCAGCCCGTCTAGGTAAGTCTTTCAAGACGATCGCACAAATCATTTGTGAACGTGGAAGCTCTGAAGTGCCGCAATTGAGTGGGGGAGATGTTGGATGGATTACATTAACGTGGGATACACAGTCTCTATATCAACTATTAGATTTTATCTTTGCAGAAGACCTGTCGATCTCATTGAGTCCGTTGATACCTTTTTGTTTATGGCAGACCCATGCTCGATGCCGATCGCTCCGATCGCAATACAATCTATCAGATCTAAAAAGCAAAGATCCAGATCAGCCTATGCCTGAATCAGCCCATGCCTTACTTGAAGCTATGATTCATCTGTTGGATCGACTAGACGACCCTCTGCGACCTCTAATGGGCAAGGCACTGCAACGAGAGATTCATCAGATTTGTCAATGTTTTGATCAAGTTCATGGACAGATGCCCATGTTTAATCCTCATCTATCTGAATCCGATTGCCATCTTTTCTATCGGTTGTTGGGCTGGCTTCAGGCACTGCTCGCCCGTTGTAGCCATATTGAAATGCAATCATGAGGCTAATTGAAATCGGAGCGAATCATATTGATAAGTAATTGCTATAGATTTTTTGCAGAACAAGGGATGACAAATCTAGGTTACTTCTATATATTAAAGGGGTGTGAGGAGCGAACTAAGAAAAGGGCACCGAGACGAAACACGGTCAGTCGTCGGTGCCTTTTTCTATGCAAATTTTTAAAGCAGTCTGAGTTTTAGTAGATGCTCTTCGTTGCAAGAACTTACGACAATAAAAACCGTTGAAGCACTTCAGACACACCGTCTTCATCGACATGGGGAGCCACCCAATCAGCACAGTCTTGCACAATACTGGGTCCACCCCTCATAGCGACTCCAATACCTGCGTAGGCCAACATTTCTAAGTCATTACAATTGTCCCCGATCGCCATGACTTGATGCGCGGATAGCCCTAGAATTTTTTCCGCCAGATATTTCACCGCAGACCCTTTGTTGGATTCAGGATGAGCTGCCTCTAGGAAGTGGGGTACGGAGGTGGTGAGGTAGAGGTCTTCAAGATTGTGACGATCGCGCAGGTCACGTAAACAGGTTTGAACTAACGCTTCGTCGTAGCTAATCGCTAGAATTTTGGTCGGGAGCGCGTCTTTAGAAACAATGTCCCGAAAATTACCAACGATCGTAGGTTCGGTTTCACACCGATCGCAGTACTCTTGACTATCTGCCGATAACTCCCTAAGGTGAAGTCGATCGTCTATGTAAAAATGAACCGAGATGCGATCGCGTAGATGCGGTTGTTCATAGTAGTCCAAGACCTGCAAAGCGAGTTCGGGTTGGATCTGGCAATGGCGAAGACGCGGCTGACCCGGCTCCTGAATCCAGGCTCCCTGATAGGCGAGTAACGGCAAGGTGGAGTTGACTGCTTGATGAAATCGCTGGGCAGATTTATACATGCGGCCTGTGGCAATAGCGACCTGAATGCCTTTAAGTTGGACAGCGGCGATCGCATCTAGGACGGGCTGAGAGATTTGGTTCGATCGGCCCGCAATGGTGCCATCAATATCAAGAATAAGTAGCTTAATTTCTTTTGATTGCTCTAGAAGAGTTGCTTCTGGGGTCATGACGGATGATGTCTCTGATGTTGTTAGTTTAGTGTTGTTAATCTAAGTTGTTCATCTAAGTAGTGTTAATTTATCGTGCGCGCTGGAGAATGATCATCCCTTCGCCGACAACAGGATTGCGGGCAATGAGGGTGCCTTCGGTGTCTTCGAGCCTGAGGTTGTCATAGCCTTGGCCTTGGGTTGTAACCAGAAGACTGTTGGTGAGTTTAGTTTGGATGTCTTCGGAACTGCGGTACCAGGCTTCGCTGAGGGTAATTGTCAGATTGCGTCCGTTGGGACGGATGCTCACGATCGCTTGGTCTACTAATGAATCGGCGATGATGTCTAGATTTTGGCGTAGTTTTAGGCGACGAGATGATTCAGGATTTTGAATTTCGGAGGGTTGACTTAACGGACTTTTACTTACAGGATTTGAATTACTTACAGGATTTGAAGGGCGGGATGGGACGATCGCGGTTTGAGGACTTGTTTGATTAGGAGATGCGGTGGGAGTGCTGATACTGCGATCGACGATCGGTACAGAGGTACTGTCATAGCTACGTTTGGGGCGATCAGATGCACGGTAAACGGGCGCTTCAGATGGGCGATCGGTCGGTGGATTACCACTTGTTGTGCGATCTATGTTGCGATCGTTATCCGGTTCATTCCCGTAGGGCTTGTTGTAGGCCGATCGATCGATCATGGGCCGAGTGTTGCGATCTTGGGTTGCGGCTTGACCAGAGGGTAAGGCTGAGAAAAACCAGAGAACTAACAACAATGTTCCGGCAAAAATTCCAGAGAGAGAGCGATCGCTCAGCGGCTGGAATGATTGGGGTAGCCGAGGCTTAACGATCGCGATCGTTTTTTGCCAAATCGGTCGAATTGTTGTCCATATCCGAGCGGTCAACTGTGTAATGGGTGTCCAATCAATGGGTTTTACAACGGGTTCATTACGATCGCGGGCCGTGCTTTCCTGGGTTTCGAGCTGCTGAATCCACCGATTAGCTTGAGCAGTAACTAGTCTCAGGGTCGCCAGGGCTGTGGGGCGCAGTTGGATTGTGGTCCGAATAATCCAAGCGAGGACAGATTGTAGGGTGTCGTTAATTCGTGGATCGATTTTAGGATTGACCGTAGACGACGATCGACGATCGCCCGATTTTCCCGGTGCAGACTCTGAAAATTTAGACCCTGAGAATTTGGACTCAGGCGGAGCAGCGGACTTCATCGGCGGATCCAAATTAGGGGTATTGTCGGGTTGTTGGGGTTGTTCTGTCATGTCCGCTACCTTTTCCAAAATCTACCGATAGTCTAGATCCGATTGCTAAAGGTATCTTGAGCCATCGCTCTAGCAACGTAGTTCTTCAATTATATTAGAACTTAATCAAGGCAAAATTTTAGGATTGCTCGGTTTTGAGCTGGGACCATCATGGCATTTAAACGAAGACAGTTTTTGACCCTAGCGGCATTCAGTGGCTTTGGAATCGGAGCAATAGGGTTTGGCCTGCGGAGTCTAGCCCTAAAAAAAGACCTCAATCGCACTAATTCCAACCTCGTCACGACATTAAAAGATAGTCTTGGCCCACTTCAACTCCGGCTAATTGCTACGGCTGATTCGGGTTCGGGTGATAAAAATCAGTTTGCAGTCGGACGAGCAATGGCCGACTATCACACCCGATCGCCCTTTCAGCTTGCAATTCTCGCCGGTGACAACATCTATAACAGCGGCGAAATATCAAAAATCAAACAAGCCTTCGAGGAGCCTTACGGTGAACTTTTAAAGCGTGGGGTCAAGTTTCGGGCTTGTCTGGGAAACCACGATATTCGCACTGAAAACGGAGTTCCTCAAGTTAAATATGCCAACTTCAACATGGACGATCGCTACTACACCTTTACCCAAGGCCCAGCCGAATTCTTTGTCTTAGACACAAACACTAACGTGGACTGGAAAACCCAAATGGCTTGGCTGACTCAACAGCTTGAACAAAGCAAAGCCACTTGGAAGATAGTCTACGGTCATCATCCGATTTATTCATCCGGCACCTATGGCACAGATGCTGAAATGGTTAAGCGCTTTTCGGCAATATTTAAAAAACATCGCGTTAATCTTTATGTCAACGGCCACGAACACCACTATGAGCGCAGTCGCACGATAGAAGGCACAACCTATTTAGTTACAGGCCATGGTGGTGCATCACTGCGACCTGTTCGGATGTCGGAATCGGCTGAATTCTCAGTGTCGAGATTTGGGTTTAGTACGATCGAACTCTATCAAAATTCGATGGTGATTCAAGGCATCGGAACAGATGGAAATGTCTTCGATCGTGGCATTATTCCCCAGTACCTAATCTAGCCAAATACATCTGCTTCACCAAAAAACCAGCGATCGCACTAGGATTTCCTTGTTTTGCCGTATCTAAAGCATCAGACATATTGAGAAACTCCGGAACAGTGAGAAATAGGTGTGAAATACGTGAGAAATAGGTAAAATAGGTGGGAAATACGTGAAATACACTCAATTTTAATTAATTTTCTAGATGCCGGTATGCCTGGACCCGGACAAAATCCCTAGACAAAATAGGGAATATGACTGATTCTCACATTTTACTCATCAAAAGGCACCTTCAATTTGTTACCCTATTCCGAATAGTTTTAGGGAAGAACGCGTGGAAATTCAAATTGGCAGAGGCAAAACCGCTCGTCGTGCATATGGATTCGACGAGA
>JAYUEU010000233.1:0-2191 GCA_043739065.1 Synechococcales cyanobacterium
TTGCTGCCACAATGCCCTTGCCAATTCCAGAAACTACGCCGCCAGTCACAAAGACAAATTTCGTCATAGGAGGGTTCGATCGCACAACATCGCAAATTACCCCGAGTATTGTAGGACAAGCCGTCACGTCTTCACGGGATCCGGCAAACTTTCTAGGGATAATCTAGCGATAGGATAGGGTTCATCGGGTTGAAATCCTGTAGATTCGCAGTACCATGATTGAAATTTATGGATTAATCTCCCAATTACCGGAATGTTTATCCTTGCACAGAATCTCTCCGTCCCGCCCGTAGCACCTCAACCGCGATCGCCTTCTTCGACGTTATTAGTGGTTTATCCTCCGATCGGCTACAGCACTACAGCCTCTCAGATTTTTTTAATTGGTTCGGCTCCAGCGGCGGGTGAGGTGTTGGTAAATGGTCAGCGGATTCGACGCAGTGCAACGGGAAATTTTTCGCCGAGTTTTCCATTGTCGGTGGGTGAAAATAAATTTGTTGTTGAATATTCAGGGCAATCGAAAACGATGGTCGTCATGCGCACCTTAGCTCAGCCTGAACTTCCGATCGATGGATTTGCTAAAGACTCGCTCTATCCGAATGTCCCGATCGCCCGTTTGCCGGGAGAATTAATTTGTTTAAGCGCCACCGCTCCGCCCAATTCGATCGTTACTGCGCATCTAGGACAACAATCTCTGTCGTTAGTCCCAGATGCTAGCACGACGATATTGGCCGACAACCTTAGCGTTCTCACCGGGAAACTTGAGGCGCAAGCAGTGACCGGAACCTATCAAGGCTGTATGCAGTTATCTCAACCATTTGCGCAAATCGGTACTGTGGGCGATACGCTGGGCCGTACTTTGGGCAAGCCAATTTATGAGCTGAAATTGCCTAATGGTCGATCGATTCGAGAAACAGCAAAAGGAACAATAGACGTTTTAGATCCAGCTCGATTGACAACAGTGGAAGTGACGGCGAGTCCTGGAGTGGCCAGAACAGGCAGTGATAGTGAATTTGCACGGCTAACCCCATTGCCAAAGGGCGTGCGCGATCGAGTTACGGGGAAGGATGGCATTTGGCAGCGCCTAAGTTATGGCGGCTGGATTAAAGAAACAGAAACCAAAGTGGTGAGCCGCAGCGGTGTTCCTGTCGAATCTCTCGTGAGCGGTGTTACTTCGCGATTGGTCAGTGACTGGACAGAACTACGGATTCCGCTGCAAACTCCTGTGCCCATTACAATAAATCAGACCGATCGTACCCTTCAGCTCACCCTACACCACACAATTTCCCAAGCAGGAATCCAACGGTTGGTGAATAATCCCACTATTTCCCATGTCACTTGGCAACAAATAACCCCAACTCAGATGCAATATACGCTGCATTTGAAAACCAATCAGGCTTGGGGATACAAGACGCGATATGAGGGGAATTTATTAGTTCTTTCGCTTAAAAATCCGCCTGTTCTTGCAAATAATTTAAAAGGTATCAAAATCCTGTTGGATCCTGGCCATGGCAGCTCTGAGGATTTGGGATCTGTAGGCAATGGTGGCATTCCTGAAAAAGATGTAACGATCGTCGTCTCAAAACTATTGCGCGATCGGCTAACAAAACGTGGCGTAACCGTAATTATGACCCGCGAAGGAGATGATGATATTGGACCCAATGAACGGGCACAACTAATCACAAAAGTCGAACCCACGATCGCTCTAAGCCTCCATTACAACGCGCTACCTGATGAGGGTGATGCGGAGAAAACCCAAGGCTTGTCTGCATTTTGGTATCATCCCCAATCTCAATCCCTCGCACAGTTTCTACATGACTATGTGACTCAAAAGCTCGATCGAAAATCCGACAATGTGTTCTGGAACAATCTTGCCTTAGCGCGCCCAACCGTTGCACCAGCCGTCTTAATTGAGCTGGGGTATATGATTAATCCCGAAGAATACGCTTGGATTACAGATCCAGTTCAGCAAAATAAATTGGCGGATACCCTCGCGGACGGTATTGAGGCTTGGTTGCGTTCACGTTAGACACCTGACATCAAGGAGACGATATTTTGCATTATGGAGAATTCCATCTCGATCGAGTGATGTTAAATAACCTGAGTTCGGGTTAATGGAAAGGCTGTAAAGCCCACTCCATGTGTAAAGCAGGCTTTTTAGATTGGTGACAATAAGCAATAAGTCCGCAAATGA
>JAYUEU010000234.1:0-3918 GCA_043739065.1 Synechococcales cyanobacterium
AACGGCTAAAGTGCTTCCAACGATCGCGATTTTGGGCATGTTCCGGATTAGGAATGCCGCCATGTTCACCATAGTTACGGAACGGAATATAGCAGACTAAAGAACGCGATCGTAAAAAGCTCTCAATTTCCGAATCCCAAGCACTATAGCTACGTTCTCCGTACGTTAACCGGATTTGTTCGGCTAATGCTAAAAGTCCAACTGCCCCATTGGGGGTCACTATATAAGCCACCGTTGAGACCGAAAACCCTTCTGCAAAGCCAGCCGCTGTCACCGAATAGAGCTGAGATGCACAAGTATAAAGCCACGCCACTCCCGTCCTACTGTCCATCACGTCGCAGGGCATGGGTAAATCCGCAAACCCCTTTACCGGTACAAAATCAGCTTCAATAATGAGTGCTGCCTTTCCCGTTGCAATAATCTTGCGCCAAGCTTTACAGTGATTCATCAAGCAAGCATAGCTACGGGAAAAATCAGATGGAATCTCGCCCTCAACTTGACGTAACACTTCATAGGGGAGTTTTGTACGGGTAAACGTAGATTCTAAGGACGTTGTATCTTCCTGATACGCAATCACAAAAATTCGATCGATTGCCTGACGCAAACTATATCTTTCTGTTGAAATATTATTCATTAGCATAGAGGAAAGCACAGATCAGAAGTTCTCTTTTCCCTAGCATTCCCGACCTTTGTCAGCCTTAACCTCAAGTCCAACAATTATTGTTGCAAACTCGTAACCTACGACCCGTTGTCGTTTGACTCGATCGGAGCAGAATGATGAGAATGGTAGACGCAAATCCTCTAGAGAAGTCAACCCCTAACGTAATCATGTTGAAAAAACAATTTTTGCAGTTAATAACGATCGTCACTGTTTTTGTAAGCATGATGTTCTTCGCAATACCAGCCCATGCAGCAGATGTGGATGCGGGTGGAAAAGTTTTTGCGGCCAACTGTGCGGCTTGTCATGCAGGCGGACGTAATGCCGTAAATCCAGCAAAAACTCTCCAGAAAGCCGCACTGGAAAAGTACGAAATGTATTCTGAGGCAGCGATAATCAATCAAATAACCAATGGTAAAAACGCGATGCCAGCTTTTGGTAAAAAACTACAGCCTGAACAAATCGAAAATGTTACAGCCTATGTCGTAGCTCAAGCTGATAAAAATTGGGCCAAATGAATACTATGTAGATTGACTATGTAGATTGATGATTGATTTAATGATCTAAGAAAAGCGAGATCCCTAATTTAGGAGCCTCGCTTTTACTGTTTTATTAACGATGATGGACTAGGGTTTTATTCCGATTGATCGCTCACCAAAAGTACTTCCCCTTTCAACATTCGACCTGCCGCATCTAGCAACGCTTCTTCTAGATAAGGCTTCGTGAAATACCCACTCGCTCCAAGAGATGCGGCCATCTGACGGTGACGATCGGCCCCGCGTGAGGTTAGCATTGCGATCGGGAGCGCCTTGAGTACGGGATCTTTCTGAATTCGTGAAAGCAGTTCGAGGCCGTCCATACGAGGCATTTCAATGTCGCAGAAGACGATATCGCAAGGAAGTCCAGCCCGAAGTTTTTCCCAGGCTTCTTGACCATCACGGGCTTGCTCAACCCGATAACCGACTTTATTGAAGGTCATGGATAGTAATTCTCGAACCGTAATGGAATCGTCCACAATAAGAACCATAGGTTCACTCTTGACGGGCTGTATTTCCTGAGGTGGCATAGCATTTTGATCCCACATGCTGCCTGCATCCCGTCGGATGTGGCCCATGGAAAGATCGATTAGCTCCAACACATCGGCGATCGGCATGATTCGGCCATCCCCTAAAACCGTCGCTCCGGCAATCCCAACAGGTTTGGGCACTGGGCCTTCAAGTTGCTTAATTACAATTTCCTGTTCACCAATCACCTGATCGACTTGTAAGGCTAAGTAGTTACCCACGCTCCGCAGAACGACCACGGAAATCATATCTTCTTCTTGGTTGCCGCCGTAGACGTTTCCTCGTCCGAGGTGACGATTGTGAGCGAGGAGTTCGGTGAGTGGACGCAACACCAATTCAGAATCGCGCCAACGAATATAAGGTTGTCCTTCAGCATTGATCAATAGACGATCTTTTGGCATGTCTAACATGTCTTCCACACCATCCATCGGGAAGGCAATTCGGGCACGATCGCTGACACAACATAGGGCTTTGGAAATACTCAACGTCAATGGTAGACGAACGGTAAAGGTCGTACCGCGATTGAGGGTGGAATCGGTGGTGACAGATCCACGAATTTCACTCAAACTGGTGCGAACAACATCCATTCCTACGCCCCGGCCCGCGAAGTCATCGGCTTGGTCACGAGTGGTGAAACCAGGATGGAACAGTAAATCATAGACATCCAAACGACTCATGGTTTGAGATTCTGCGGCAGTGATTAAGCCTTTTTCGATCGCTTTGACTTTGACCCGTTCGATGTCAATACCCGCACCATCATCCGATACGGAAATAACGGTTTGGTTTCCTTGATAAAAAGCCCGAATGGTAATGCGCCCAGTGTCAGATTTCCCAGCGCGACGACGTTCTTCTGGCGTTTCAATTCCGTGGGTAATCGCATTGTTGACCAAATGGGTCATTGGATCATACAGATGCTCTAGAAGCATTTTATCAATAGGTGTTTCACGGCCCTCAATGACCAATTCCGCTTGTTTACCACACTTCATGGCAATATCTCGTACCGCACGGGGCATCCGATCGGCGGTCTGGGCAAAGGGGACCATGCGCGATCGAGTCAGCCCTTCTTGAAGCTGCGTCGTGACTTGACGGAACATCCGCGTTACTTGGTCGGTTTCGTCAACGATAAATTCAATATCTGATGCAGATTCCCGCACTCGGACAATCAATTCGATCATCTCTTGAGAAAGGGAATGGAAACCTGTAAAGCGATCCATTTCCAACGGATCATATTCAACGTTGTTAGTTTTCTCAAGTTCAACGATCGTACGAGGGGCACTGCTTGCCATTCGGTAGCTTTGACGGCTGGCCAAGAGCGAACTTTCAAGCAGCGATCGTTCGTACAAGTCTTGCATTCGTTGGCCGACATCGCTCAGTTGCTGCACTTGATAAAGCAGATTGTCGAGGGACTGACGCATCCGTTCTTGATCTTGTTCAAGACTATTTCGGTTAACGACCAATTCCCCCACAAGGTTGCTGAGATTGTCTAGATGCTTGACCGGAACCCGCATAGTTTGCTCGCCTAAGCCTTTGCTAGGACGGGCAGCCGCAGGACGACGAGTCGCACCAACAGGACGAATAGCACCGGGAACAGGGGCACTACCGCTGCCGAGATCTCGGTCTTCAAGCAGCTTTTCAAGATCACCAAACTCGGGATCATCGTCAAACTGAGACCCTAATAAATTTGCCGCGATCGCTCCCCCTGCCACAAGTCCAGTTCCTAGGACAGCGGTTTCGGCAAAATCATCAATTCCGGCAAAACCCAGATCTGATGAGGACGATTGGTCGAGGGATAAAAAATCGTCAAGGTCAGAGAATGAACCAGCCGCCGCCGCCGCGAGGCTATCCTCAGATTCTTCAAATCCAATGGAATCTAATCCGAACCCATCATCTGAGTCTCCCAAAAGCGAGTCCAGATCATCAAAATCGGATCCTAAATTATTATCAGTTTCACCCCAAATATCATCATTAGAATCAAGAGACATTGAAGTAAATTCATCATCTAAGTTCATTTCACCTAAATCCATCTGATCCAGGCTCATTTCATCCAAATCGATATCATCCAAGCTTATTTCATCTAAATTAATAGTCTCCAGATTCATATCATCTAAATTCGTATCATCCAGATTCATATCATCTGCACGAATCTCTAATTCTGAAAAATCATCAGACTCAGAGAAATTCTCTAGCTCGACTACA
>JAYUEU010000235.1:0-7314 GCA_043739065.1 Synechococcales cyanobacterium
TTGGACAGCAGCTTTCCGATCGCCTTGGCTGGTCACAGGTTTAGTTGTAATCGCATCTTGAATTAAATCCAGCATTTCCGCACCCGTTTCATTGCGCACCACAATCCATTGGGAACCAAATTCCGCACCCATATAGCCCACAACAATATCAGCCAGTGCATTCGTATAGTCAAAACAACTCAAACAAGACGGTGCAAACACATCTTTGAGTTCTTTGGTATTCAGTCCAAAAAATGGCACCAGTTCTGTCGAGCCGTCTTCGTATTTGAAATGAACATTGAAATCCTGCATGAACTCGTAATACACGACCGTTTCGGGCGATCGGCTAGTAGTATCCAAAAACTTCTGAAGTCCAGCACGGCTAACATTATCAGTACAAGGCGTGCCCAAAACGTACAGCTTTTCTAAGCCAATCTTGTCTTGAACTGCACGCAGAGCTTGAATTTGACAGCCAACCCCGATGACCAATAGACGCTTGAGGCCAGATTGTTCAACAAGATCAAGAATATTTAGATTTGGTGAAAGAGTTGGTTTGTTAACCTTGGCCGCGAGAATATCTTCACGAGTTTTTGCAATCACAGGTACAGGTGTGAACCGATCGTCCGCCGCGCTTTGGACACAGACAACGCCCTCAACCAAGCCCTGTTCGAGCATTTCAATGGCAATAGTACTGACAATTCCGGTCCATTGTGCGCCGGGAATCGGTTCTTTTTTGCGAGCCTGCATCATCGATTGATGTACGCCGAAATAAAGTTCTTCCGGAGAATCAAGATTGCGACTGCGGCCATGGACCAGGGTTTCCAGCTTATCAAACTGCTGATTAATAAACGCACAAGCCTCTTTTACATAGTGAATGTAGGACGTGTCACAGAGACCACATTCGCTGCATAGCTCTTTGGCCGGACGACGGCTGCCGGGTTTAAGGGCTTTGGATTTTTGGTGAGGCTTGTCGTTAGTCGAAACGGGGGTCATGGGTTCGGCTTATATTCGATAGCATTTACTCTACCGCAAATCCGAGGTTCACCCGAGGTTCCAGATCCAAAATCTTAATGATGAGTTGGTTTTGAGAGATAAGTGTGTTGGCACGAAATCATAAAATGAATGACAACAGACCAACTTTCAAAAGTAAAGATTAGGTGAGACTACGAATATCTTGAAAAAGCTTTTACGTGCCATCAATTGGTTACGAATTTTCTGACATGACTCGTCCACGAGTTGTAATTAAGTCATACTTAGTCGGTATAGTTTCAGAGGCTGTCCGAGAGAATTAGCTTTGACGCATGATTTCCCTCACATCAATTAGCCTATATATTTTGAAATCAATTAAATTTAGTATGGTCGTAGGAATAGAAAATATGATCTCACTTGGTCAAAATTAATACGGATTTTACTTGATACCGAAAAATAGATTAACTATGAAAATAAGCCACCATACTGGTAAAATTTCAAACAAGGGTAAATAACTTTAAAGTTTACGGTGTAAAGTCATGTCCAAGCTCTTAACACTTCCAGATGGTAAGGTCTGTGACTTCATAGACCAGAAGATTCGTAACGATACCCCTGAAGAATACGTTCGTCAGAACATTGAGCGCAGACTGGTATTGGAGCTGGGATATTTGCCCGAACAAATCGAGGTTGAGTATGCAATTAAACAAGGCAGCAAGACCGTTCGGGTCGATTTAGCTATCTTCCGAGAAGGAGTACAGCATAACCAAACTAATATTTGGATTATTATTGAATGTAAGAAGGATTCCATCTTACCTTCAGCGAGCAAAGATGGAATTGAGCAGCTTAGATCTTACATGGCAGCTTGTGATAATTCTGAGTGGGGAATGTGGACAAACGGTAAGAAGAAAACGGTATTGCGTCGCATTAGAACGGCGGAAGGAATTGAATACGAAGAGCCTAATGATATCCCATCTAGGAATGGCAATATTGAAGAAGTGGATCGTCCTACTCGTGATGTTCTTGGCAACGCAGTGGGAGACAACTTACTTTTTTCTTTCAAAATTTGTCATGATTACATCTATGTTACTGATGGTCTACAGAAACAGCCTGCTTTCTTTGAGCTATTAAAAGTTATTTTTTGTAAGATTCATGATGAGCGTAATGTGCGAAGTCCGCTAGAATTTTATGCCACAGCTAAAGAAAAGAAAAGTAATGATGGCCGGCTTACCGTTTTCAATCGAATCAGCAAAATATTCGATGCGGTTAAGAAGCAATATCCCGCTATTTTTGATGCTAATGATGAGATTAAGCTTCAGCCTAGTTCTCTCGCTTATATCATTGGTGAGCTTCAGAGATATAGCTTTCTCAGTACAAACATTGACGTAAAAGGGAAAGCTTATGAAGAATTGGTCGGAGCAAATTTGAGAGGCGATCGTGGTGAATTTTTTACACCTCGAAATGTTCAGAAGATGACTATCCGAATGCTGGAACCAAAAATAACAGATAAAATTCTGGATCAGTCTTGTGGAACTGGTGGATTTTTAGTCATAGCGATGACTGAAGTGATTGAAAAATTAAAACAGCAAATCCAACAACAGATGGGCAAGGCTGACAATAATTCTATGGTTTGGCGTGATGCACTAAATGACAGTATCAGAGAAACTGCACAAACCAATTTTTTTGGAATTGATATTAATCCGGATTTAGTTAAAGCAACTAAAATGAATATGGTAATGAATAATGATGGAGCTGGCAATATTTTTAGACAGGATTCATTGTTGCATCCTCATCAATGGGAAGACGGATTTCGTAAACAGATGAGTAAAGCACTTGGAATTGATGCTAAAAGCTTACGTAGTGAGAACGACTTAGCCCATTTTGACATAGTTGCAACTAATCCGCCTTTCGGTTCTAAGTTGCCAATTCAAGATCAGGAAACGTTGAAGCAGTATCAGCTTGGTCATATTTGGAAGAAAACAGATCAAGGTTGGGAACCTACTGATAAATTACAGACTTCTGCTCCTCCAGAGATTTTATTTATTGAGCGGTGCTGGCAATTTCTTAAGCCTGGTGGACGAATGGGGATTGTATTGCCAGATGCAATCTTAGGTGCGCCTGGTCTGCTTTATGTTCGCCATTGGATAATTAAGAACTGCCGCATCGTAGCTTCTATTGATCTTCATCCAGATACTTTCCAGCCTCGTAACGGAACTCAAACCTCAGTTTTGATTCTCCAGAAGAAAACCGAGAAGGAAATTAATCAGCAATCTATGCCTGATTACGAAATCTTTATGGCACAGGTAAACGCAATTGGGCATGATAAGAGAGGTAACACCATCTACAGACGCAATGAGGAAGGGGAAGAGATCCTAGTGCCAGCGGTACCAGAATCGATTCCTTTTATTGAGCGGACAGCAACGGGCGAAGGCACAGCTAGACCATTACCACGTAAGAAAATTGAGGATGATGATACTGAGTTTGTGGCCGATGAGTTCATCGATTGGAAAAAGAAGGTGGTATTAGGATGGTAAATTACGCGTTTCAACCAGAATATATACCTATCTCGCCTCCTGATGAATCCGAGAAACTTTCAACGACTATTAAACTTAGCGAGATCTTAAATTCAGGCTTTCGATTTGAAGCCTCTGCTTTTAGTATTGAAGCCCGTAATGCAGTAACTGCTTTAGAAAATAGCGGATTACAATTGATTTCGCTGTATGGAGAAGGAGGGCTGTGCCAAGAAGCACACAATGCTTTTCGGTTTAAACGAATTTATGTGAATTCTGAGCAGGGCATTCCATTTCTTTCTAGCTCAGACATTATTAGCTTACGGCCCGAAACTGATCGCTATTTAAGCCGTAAACATACCCGAAATTTAGGTATGCTCTCGGTTCAGAAATGGGATGTACTAATTTCACGATCTGGGACAATAGGTAATGTTGCACTAGCAAATGATGCATTCACAGGAAAATCTGTCTCAGAACATGTGATTCGTTTGAGTGCTAGTGATCCCGATGTTGCAGGTTTTGTTGCGGCTTTCTTGCGTAGTCGATATGGTCGTCCACAACTCACTCAAGCCACTTATGGTTCAGTAATTGTTCATATCGAACTAGAGCATCTTAACCGAGTTCAAATTCCTGACCTGCCACCAATTCGTCGGATTTCGATCGGGCGATTGATGTGCAAAGCAGGTGAACTTCGAGATGAAGCAAATCGCCTGCTAGATGAAGCCGATCGACTACTACACGAACGATTGAATCTACCCTATTTAAAGTCAATTTCTCCGAGTGGGAATGCATCAGTAATAGCTAAGATCAAAGCCTCTCAGTTGATGGGACGATTTGAGGGGAGCTTTCATAATTCGGTCGCGATCGCGGCTGAAAAACAGTTGAGGGAACTATCTGTTGAAATAACTACAGTAGGTGATGCACGAGTCACTAAAGAAATTAGAGCCATCACAAAATTTCGTAAGCGAACCTATGTTGAAAAGGGTGGGATTCCCTTACTTAGCAGTAAACAGCTTTTTCAAGTCGATCCGATCGATGTTAAACGTTTAGCTAAAGGTGCTCACACCAAGGACTTACCCGAAATCCAGCTCGAAGAAAACATGGTTGCAGTGACTCGTTCCGGGACCATTGGTCGTGTACAAATTATTCCTGCATACATGGCAAAGTGGACAGCTAGTGAGGACGCAATTCGGATTCTAGCGTCTCAAAATATAAATCCCGGCTATCTCTATGCTTGGTTAGCTTCAGACTATGGTTATTGCTTGATTACTCGGCAATCGTATGGATCAGTAATTGTTCATATTGACTTGGAAATGTTAGCCTCTATCCCAATTCCGTTACCTGAACTAAAGATTAGAGATGAAATAGGTAACTTGGTTGTCAAAGCTAATCAGCTTCGAGATGACGCTTGGAGAAACGAACAAGATGCAATCACTAGGCTTGAGAATTTGATTTCTAGCAAGTCTAGTATGCCAATTCAAGATAGATTTAGTCCAAATAAAATTTATTTGCCAAACATTAAATATGATCCTAATGCACTTCAAATTTGGGAACTTGCGGCTCAAATATCTGCTAAAGTTCCTAGTGAAGAGTGGGCAAAAGTTCCGCCTGATCTCTCACAAAAATTTGATTACTATCAAGAGTTAAGGGATGATTCGTGAGATTTATTTTTGCAGATACCGGATATTGGGTTGCATTACTAAATCCTGGTGATAATTTACATAAAAAAGCTGTTCACTTGGAAAAGACACTACAGCCAGTTCATGTTGTTACTAGCGAGATGGTGCTGACCGAAGTATTAAATGATTTCTCAAAACGTGGTGAATACTTACGAGACATTGCTTCTGAGCTAATTCAAGGTCTGCGCGCTCACCCAAATATCACTATAATCCCTCAAACCAGTCAACAATTTGACCAGGCATTCATACTTTATACTCAACGCAAAGACAAGGCATGGAGCCATACAGACTGTGTATCATTTAAAATCATGGAAGAAAATGACATAATGGAAGCCTTAGCTTATGATAAACACTTTATTCAAGCAGGCTTTACCCCATTAATGCGTAATTGTCAGCTATGATTGCTAGTCTTCCTAATTTCGTCTAAATCCGCACTTGCCTCAACAGCAATAATAAATTGATTCATCCTTGATCGATTTGTGCTTGAGGAAAGTGTTCTAGAATCAGATTAATAACTTTTTGTCCATCTAACCCTTCAATTGAGTAATGCTGCTACTGCATAACTCCTGACAAGAGTTTCTTCAGTCTACTGGCTATAATTATGATCGTGTTCTTCCAGCAGATTGTATGTTTTTATCAATAACTGATCAACAAAATTTTATTTTTAGAGGATAATATATTCGCTTCTATTGATTTATAACAAGTCCGTCAGATCTTCACCATACCCTTTAGAATAGGAACTAATGACGACGAGTTCGATCGTTCAGATATTTTTCCATTTCATCCAAACGCCAAACAGGAGAAACCATGACTCAGGCAGTCGCAACACCCCCCCAACAGGGCATTTTAATGTCGGAAACTGCCTTAACCCAAGTCCGGACGCTGCGGGACCAGCAAGGGAAAGACCTTTGTTTGCGCGTGGGCGTTCGGGGTGGTGGTTGTTCGGGCATGTCCTATACGATGGATTTTGAAGAAATTGCCAACACTCGACCCGATGATGAGGTCTATGACTATGATGGGTTTAAGGTAATTTGCGATCCAAAAAGCCTACTGTATATCTACGGCATGATGCTTGATTACAGCAATGCGCTGATTGGTGGCGGCTTCCAATTCACGAATCCTAATGCAAATCAGACCTGTGGGTGTGGCAAATCGTTCTCTTCATAAGATGATAATTCAATTGAGTTGAATTTAGTAAAGAACCCCATTTCTACTACATAAGTATAAGTGGGGTTCTTGCTTTATGAATCGAAACGCTCGATCGTAGAATTCAATTGATTTATATAGTCTTAAGCATTTTTCTCCCGATCATTTTTATCACCAGTAAACGGTTGAACTCCCGTGGCTGGATAATTATCGTCATCTAGCCCAAAAATACGACTCATGGCTTCTGACACGTAAGATACGGCATTAGCAAAAAAACGTGGCATTTGCATAGAACAACCTCATAAATGTAGTGGTATTGATGAGCAGGAATGAAGAGAAACCAGCATCAACAGGCTTGAGGATTGACCAAATATTGTTGAGACTTGATCTAGTTTCACTATAGATCGAACGATCGTCATTCCATCATTTTGTATACGATTCTTCGTATAGTCTCACAAGATATAAGGTCAGTTTTAATATAAGGTCAGTTTTATTGTAAAAAACTATAATCAAGACCTGATCTCTAAGACTCCGATCGGACCTCAAGCAGAAAAAGCCTAAAGAAAAGCCTTGACTTTTGGTTAAAATCACCATAATAATAAAGCATTGTTGTTCGACTCCCTTGCGATGAGCACTGCCCGTATTCCTGAATTTGCTGTGGAAAATTTGAGTTTGTTAACGGATCTCTATCAGGTTACGATGGCGGCTTGTTATGTGGGTGAAGGGCTTGAGGCGCGATCGGCCAGTTTTGAATTGTTTACGCGTCGGATGCCCGATGATTTTGGGTATCTGGTAGCGATGGGATTGGCGGAGGCATTGCGATATTTAGAGACCTTGAAATTTAGTGCGACTCAAATTGCGGCTCTTAAGGAACTACCGCTTTTTGAAAATGCACCTGATCGATTTTGGGAAATTTTAAGCACGGGTGGATTTACAGGCACGGTGTGGGCGGTTTCTGAAGGCACTGTTGTATTAGCCAATGGACCCATTTTGCGAGTCGAAGCCCCACTTTGGCAGGCCCAATGGGTGGAGAC
>JAYUEU010000236.1:0-11997 GCA_043739065.1 Synechococcales cyanobacterium
ACCGTCGGACAATATCCTGAGACTGGACAATAGCCTCCCACGCTTTTTCGGTGAACTTGCTCGGATCAGTTGGCTGCATCGGTCTTGGAGATGAATGATTAGAGCCTCCATTGTAGAGCGAGGTGGAGGTAACTTAACGTTCATGTCAGCTATCCACCTAATAAATATTAAGGCTAATTAATATTAAGAAAGATCCGGATCTACGCCAAGCGATCGTAACTGCGCCATCAACTGTTCAACTCGTTGGGCTTCACGATCGGCCCGTTGAGTCTCTTGGTCAGCCCGCTGAGTTTCTTGGTCAGCCCGCTGCGAGAGTTCCGTAAACGACAAAAATTTCTTCCCATCAGGACCATAAAGGGTCAGAGGCCCGTCATTAAAACAGAACCGCACCCCAAGACGAGGACTGGTCCATTCGTCCATCTCTTCGATCGCCCTAAAGTATCCATCCTGACCCAGCCATCCCGTCAAGTCATTGCGATCGGGATCGTAAAGATAATATTCCTCCACACCATAAGTCTGATAAAACTCAAATTTTTTCGCCATTTCCTTCAGCCGATTTCCCGGCGATAGAATTTCAAACACCACTTGAGGGGCAATGTTTGCTTCATTCCATTGTTGATAGGAGCCGCGATAGCCCTTGGGTCGCCCAAATGACACCATCGTATCGGGTGCGAGACAAAGCTGATTGTGTCCTTCGACGGGATACCACAACAAATCTCCCGCCACAAAGACATCGGGCCGATCGGCAAATAACCGTTCACAGTTTTCTTTGATTAGGACAATCCATTCAAACTGCAAGGTATTCTCAGCCATCGGTTTTCCATCACTAGTGGGATAGATTATTTCCGCAAATTGCGCGGTGGCAAAGTTTTGTAGCATAGGACTTAGATACCTTGTTTGCTGCTGAATTTGATTATAAAACCTATTAAGTCAAAAGTCTTCTAAGCGTCAGCTTTACCGCTAGGATTAACCCCAAGTCCTAGTCGCTAGAAGTCTGAGTGTGACATGAAAATTGGACAATGGGTTGGAATGGTGGCGTTGGTGGTCGCCTTGGTGATTTTGTGGCAGATTCGTAGTGCCTTAATGCTTGTTTTTGCGGCCATTGTATTAGCTTCGGCGCTGGATACTATTGCGAATCTTATTCAACAACGTATAGGACTAAAACGGGGTCGATCGTTGGTGAGTGCGATCGCATTGGTCTTGGGCTTGCTTGGGCTGTCGCTATGGTTGATTGTGCCATCGTTTGCCGATCAGTTTCAGCAAATGATGACGCTGCTTCCTAAAGGTTTCGATCGATTGAATGAAAGTTTTGATCAGTTCAAAATCTCATTACCACCTTTTGTATCTTCAGTAATTCCAGATCCCAATGCTGTGGTGAAGCAATTGCAGCCCTTGTTGAATCAGTTGCTGGGCGGATCGGTGGCGTTGGCTTCGGGTACGTTGGGTGGAATATTGAATTTACTGCTGGTTGTGATTTTGTCGATTATGTTTTTGGTCGAGCCAGATCAATATCGTCGAGCATTGGTGCGATTGTTTCCGTCATTCTATCGCCATCGAATTGAAGAGATTCTCGATCGGTGTGGACAATCCTTACGGGGTTGGCTTGTGGGGATTTTATTTAATATGTTAGTGATTGGTGGATTTAGTGGAATTGGGCTGTGGATCTTGGGGGTAAAGTTGCCGTTGGCGAATGGTGTTTTTGCTGGACTGCTGACGTTTATTCCAAACATTGGTCCTGCGCTGAGTGTGGTGCCGCCCATGACGATCGCCCTCCTTGATGCCCCGTGGAAATCGGGTGCAGTATTGATATTATATTTTTTAGTTCAACAATTAGAAACTAATCTTCTAACGCCCTATGTGATGGCGCAACAGGTGTCATTAATGCCTGCGGTCACCTTAATGTCTCAGGTCTTTTTTACGACGTTCTTTGGCTTTTTAGGATTACTCCTGGCTTTGCCGCTGACGGTTGTTGGACAAGTATGGTTACATGAGATTTTAGTTAAAGATATATTAGATAAATGGAAGTTGCCAGGTATGCCTTCTGAGGGGAATTCTGAAAAACAAGAAGGTAAAGAAGAGATCATAATATCAGTCGAACATTCTGAATTCCAATTTAGGGAGTAGATTCAAATCAAATAATTAGTTAAACAATTGCAGCTACAACTTGTTCGCCTGTTAAACTAAATGGGCGAACGGCTGTGATTTTTACCGGGACTGTCTTACCTTTTAACTCTTCGATCGTGCCTTTGAGAAAGGTCAGTCGATTTGCGCGAGTACGACCAACCACTTGAGTTTGATCTTTATAGTTTTGATCTTCGACAAGAACGTCTTCAATTCGTCCAGCATACCGATCGCTTCTAGTTTGGGCCGATTGAGAAACTAAATGATTAATTCGCTGAAGCCGATCGATTTTAATCTCTTCACTAATTTGATTTTCCCACAGTGCGGCGGGTGTTCCGGGTCTTGGAGAATAGGCGGCAGTATTAACCATATCAAATCCAATGTCTTGCATTAAATTCAGGGTACTTTGGAATTGTTCTTCTGTTTCGCCAGGAAAGCCGACGATCGCATCCCCGCTAATAGAAGCATCGGGCATATACGTCCGAACTGTATCGATAATCCTGCGATATTTGTCGTGAGTGTAGCCGCGTGACATGGCTTTTAAAATGTCATTGTCGCCGGATTGAAAGGGAATATGGAAATGTTCGCAAACTTTCGGCAATTCAGCACAGGCTTTAATCAAACGCTCAGTGAAGTAGCGCGGATGACTGGTGGCAAATCTAATCCGATCGATGCCTTCAATATCATGGACGTGATACAGCAAATCGGTCAACGTATGGAGGTGCTGACCATCGGGCTTGCTGCCTAATAAATCACGACCATAGGCATCAATATTTTGGCCCAAAAGCGTGATTTCCTTATAGCCTTGGCGCGCTAAATCTTCCATTTCAGCTTTGATGGCATCGGGAGTTCTAGATTGCTCAATGCCCCGCACACCGGGAACTACACAATATGTACAGCGTTCATTACAGCCATAAATCACATTCACCCAAGCCGTGACTGCACTATCACGACGAGGTTTAGTAATGTCTTCCATGATATGAATTGGATCAGTCGCGACGACTTGTGATCCGCTAAAAACTTGTGTGAGTAAATCTTCTAATTGGTTTGCATATTGCGGCCCCATGACGAGATCGAGTTCAGGAACACGACGCAGAAGCGCTTCACCTTCTTGTTGAGCGACGCATCCGGCAACAATCAGCGTCAGATCTGGATTGGTCTTTTTGCGAATAGCTTGCTTGCCGAGATAAGAATAGACCTTTTGCTCGGCTTGATCCCGAATAGTGCAAGTATTGTAGAGAATCAAGTCCGCAACTTCGGCATTGTCCTCGTATTCAAAGCCCATGGTTTCCAGAATCCCAGCCATGCGCTCGGAGTCTGCCTTGTTCATTTGGCAGCCGAAAGTGGTGATGTGATAACGACGTGCCATGGTCAATGCGTTAGGAACTAAGGACAGTTTTCTAGTTTACCTCATCAAGCGCGTTGATAGGTTCATGATTTCCCAAAAGCTCTTTTTAAGATATTTGTAATTTCACTAAATATTTGCTATTTGAAAGTTAGCCTACTCTTATTCATTTTATGATTTCGGAGCAACGCTCATTTCTCAAGGCTAACTTCTCTTAAAGGGTTGAATTTCTCTTTCAAGATAAGGTATTTAAGAGTTGAGGGACTTTTGCTTAAGTTGTTTATTTAGACATAGAACAAAATCTTGCAGTGTCTCAAATTCTCCAATATCCAACATCCATTCCGTCTCCAATCCAAACCGCGTTGTAAATTGCTCAGTCCAGACCAATTCCCAATCAAACCAACAGACCAGCGGCAACTGCAAATCCTCAGTGAGCCGATCGCTCGGCAACAACCGCCCTACTTCTAACCCTGAACATTCGGCTAATAATTCATAGACAAACTCTGACAGCAAGTGCTGTACTCCCAACGGATACCAAAATCGTTGATGCCACTCCACAACACTATATAGAGACCGATCGCCATGACGATCATTCACTTGCTGACGAATCCCAGAGTCAGGACTCATATCTGGATAGGAACTTAGCGCCATCCAGCGATTTTGTAGTTGACGTGTAAGCCGACTCAGCATGGGATGTTATTAAGGAACAGAACAGGGAGAAAATTACGTAATTTCAGTATTCCCAATCAGGGGAGATATATAGAAAAGGAGCATACTAAAAATTTATCTATCTCATATACAGTCGTTACGGCAGCAAATAATTAGATGACTGCATCAAGCGAGCTACTCCGATCGCGGCTTCAACCTCTACCGCACAGATCACAGGTTTCTGCATTGCCGTCGCCCGAAGTTGTGTCCAGACTGGGTTTTGGGCCCCACCCCCGGAGGTGTAAATTCGGGAAACGTCTCCCGCCCCAAGGGTTTGAAGGAGTCGATAGGCATCGGCTTCAATCTGGGCCATGCCTTCAAGCAGTCCCTGTAAAAATAGTGCTGGATCCTCTGGGCGAGGAGAAAGGCGAGGTTCCAGCGTCGGATCGTTAATGGGAAATCGATCGCCGGGTTTTGTTAAGGGATAATAATCTAGTCCTGTAGAGTAGTCGGGATTCAGTTGGGGCGTTAATCTCGCAAGGTCTTCATCACTAAAAAACGATCGTAGCACCGCTCCCCCTGTATTTGACGCGCCGCCCACGAGCCATTTGTTGCCCAGTCGATGACTATAAATCCCGTAGCGTGCATCATCAAGGCGCACATCGCTCAACAGCTTTATGACCAATGTAGATCCAAGGGACGTGACGGCTTCTCCAATTTCCGTGGCTCCACTTGCGAGAAATGCTGCAATGCTGTCCGTGGTTCCCGCATGAATTTGGCAATTGGTCGGAATCCCAAACCGTTTGCACCAACTCGGCAAAATTGGACCAATAGCCGCTCCGGGTGTCCGAACATGGGGTAAAAGCGATCGGTATTGGTGTGCGTTAAGCCAGTCAGGATAAGCCAAAATTTCAGGGTCATAGCCGAGTTTCAGCGCATTGTGATAATCGGTGATGCCCAATCGACCATGCAACAGAAAAGCTAGCCAATCCGCCTGATGCATTAAAATATGATCCTGTTTAAATTCGGCCTGCTTAAATTCGGGCTGCTGAGTGAACCAAAGTAATTTTGCGAAGCTAGAGGTTGCACTAATAATCGTGTGATTTGGCGGCGCAATTTGATGCACTTGATCCAAGACTGCCAACGCCCGATCGTCGTTATACATCAACGGTTCAAGCAATACCTCGCCCTTTGAATCGCCTTTTGAATTGCAGAGCATCACCGTTGACGATGTGCCACATATCGCAATTCCCGTCAGCCGTTTACACAGGTCATGGGGCAACTGCTCAAAAAGCTGATCCAGAGCCGATCGCCATGCGCTTGGTGTTTGCGATAGATTTTGAACACGACATTCTGCAAGCTTTTGCCCTTGTGCATCAATGGCGATCGCACGCGCTCCACTGGTCCCAAAATCAATCCCCAGCCACACAGCACTCTTAATCATTTTTCGCGTTTCATTTTTTACGTTTCACGGCTATAACTAAGCGATAACCAAGCGATAACTCACTGCGACAACCAAGCGATCGATCGTCGAATCCATTCTTCGGCATCTGCTGTTTTAGAAAGCGTCGTACCTTGGCTCAGACTTTGGCCCACCGTATTAAGCGCCTTGGTAATTTCGGCATTGGTATAGCCCAGCGCTAAAAGCGTCATTTCTACATCTTCCTGGATATGGGCGACCGGACCCGAACTCGGTTGAGCCGACAGTCCTGCTTGATTGCGCCATTCTGAAAGCTTCGTTTTGAGTTCTAGGGCAATGCGTTCCGCCGTTTTCCCCCCTACACCGGGTGTTCGAGACAATAGGCGCGTATTGCCCGAAACAATGGCACTGACTAGTTCTTGCAAACTCAAGGTATCCAGCAACGCCATCGCTAACTGCGGCCCAATTCCACTGACGCTGACCAATTGACGAAATAGATCCCGTTCAGCCGAAGCTGCAAACCCAAACAGCGTAATTTGATCTTCGCGAGCATTGAGATGGGTAAAGACTTGAGTGATGTCACCAAAGGGCGGAAGTTGCTGCCAGTGACGACTAGTGATTTGGACATCGTAACCCATGCCATTCACCTCCACTGTTATTACGACTCGGTTGTTGGGAGACTTTTGGCTATAGATTAAACTGCCTTTAAGATAACTCAGCATATCGATCGGTCACGCGTGGGGATTGGGTAGGTTCGTAATGCCTGATTTTGGGGCATATTGAACACATTACACGAAATTGGGCTGTTGAAAGTCAGGGGGGGAAGGATGACTCGGAGTCGCCAAAAATCAAAAGCAATAAATTCACCAATTAGTGAGCTTAGTGGTTTGCCAAGCAGTTCACTGAGTAGTTCAGTCAGCAGTTCATCAACTACCAGTTTGCCTATTTTAGACAATCCTTCCCGAACGAATGTCTCGACAGATTCTAGTTTAATTCATTCTGAGTCTACTCTTCAAGATTTGCCACTCCATCGCTGTATTGTGGAGTTGTCTATCACAGGTTCAGAGCTGGCTGTATTATTTCAACATTCACCTCAAGTGCCGGGGGTTGTTATTTTAAATGCCGATGGCTCATTAGTGGGCGTGATGATACGATCGGTATTTTTTGAACTAATGCTAGATGGTGCGGGAAATCCATCGCCATTTTTGCAACAGCCAGTACAAAATTTTTGGCGCTATGTCTGTAGTCCAGTTCTGAAGTTGTCGGGCGATTCAGGTATTTTGGTTTCCGCAAAGCGAGCCTTAGGACGAATTTCAAAGGCAATAGGAGAACCAATTTTAGTGAATGTCTCGGGGGAGTATCTTTTACTTGATTTTCATACATTAAATATTGCATATTGGCAAATTCGTGGTATTGAAACCCAAGTTGCCTATGAACAAATGCAGATTCAAATGATTCGCAATGATAAAATGGCGAGTCTTGGACGGTTGGTAAATGGGGTTTCTCATGAGATTTTAGATCCGGTGAGTTTTATTTGGGGAAATCTGAGCCATTTATCGAGATATATAAAAGATGTGATGCAGGTTCTCGATCGTTATGAATTAGAACTACCAAATCCATCTGATGAGATGCTAAAACTCCGATCGGATTTGGAAATTGATTACTTACGTGAAGATATTCCTAAAACATTACAAAGTATCAAAACCGGGGCCGATCGATTAACTAAACTTGCAAGCAGTCTTCAGAACTTTTGTCACATTGATGAAGTCTATCCCAAAGCAACGGATATCCATGATTGTTTGGATAGTGTATTGTTGCTATTAAAGAGTCATTTAAAGAATGAAATTAATGTCGAAAAATTCTATGGTGCCCTACCGACATTGCCATGTTTTATTGGGCAAGTGACTCAGGTCTTTATGAATGTATTAAGCTACTTGGTTCGACAAATATTAGTAAAATGTGTGACAGATCGAATATTGGAAGACTTGCCTTTGCCCTATTACGATGATGAAACGCACTCTGAGCAACCACAGCTTCGGATTATCACGGAAGTTTGTTCCATAGATTCTAGTGGAATGCGTTGGATCTCAGTGAAGCTAGGCTGTAATGGAGAACCCATTTCTCTAGCTGAACAACAACAGCTTATGAATGACTTTACCTATGGTAATCCACTGACGCGAGAATCAAGTTTGGTCATGGCGCATCGTGTGGTGACAAAGCGGCATCAGGGTATTCTGAGACTCCGCACTGCCGATAATCCTATGGACCATTTAGATCCTGGCATTAGCACTGAGTTTGAGATTTTGATGCCCATTGGATAGTGATTAAAATGCCTGTTAAAATAATAATTAAGAAGGACCCAGATATCTGAGTCCCTTGGAAGATTAGTTTAGTGAGTTGCATTTAATCAATCTACAGGACTTCCACAGCGGTAACTTCTACGAATTGATCGGTAGAATCCGACTCTTCTTCGTTCATTTTCACTGTTCTAGAATTCGATCGCTGTTGTTTCAGCATGGTATTTTTATCTTTGATTGCAGAACTAATCTCTGATGCAACTAGTGTAATGAGTAGAGCATCATCAATTTGGCCTACGATCGGTAATACATCTGGCAAAATATCGATCGGGCTAATCAAATAGAGCAACGTACCCCCAATAATCCACCATCGGTATTTGGGATTTGCAACAATTTCGCGATACCAAGTGTACAGAATTTGAAGAGGATAGGTCGTCATGGTTGAATAGCCTGCCTGGGAAGATTGAGATGGAAGAATTGAGAATTAATTGAAGATAAGTCTTTAGCCGACTTCGACAGCGTTTACATCGACTGCTTGGGCGGATTCTCCAGTGGCCGATTGTTCAGCGGTGGCTTGGTCCGATCGTTTTTGCTTCATATTGGCATTGCGATCTTTAAGTAGAGATGCAAGTTCGGTGGCTAGAAGTGTGATTACGACTGCATCGTCAATTTGCCCGACAATTGGGAATACATCTGGAATAATGTCTATTGGGCTGAGAACATAAAGCAGGGTTCCACCAATGACCCACCAGCGATATTTAGGATTTGCGACAATGTCACGATACCAGTTGTAAAGAGATTCTAGTGGAAATGTCATGTTGAATACCGTTGGAGTAAGTTTGTTTTTAGCGGTTGTTTTTTGACTTATGTCGTGAGTTAAAAGCGATTGTCTTGCTTTGTTTGCCCACAAATGAATCTTCGCAAACTACAAGCTAAATTCCTAGTCTTTTTTCATCGGATAACCGCTATAAAATAAGTCGTATAAACCTCATGGGGACTTGTTTTTAGAGGCTAAATTCGTTTTTTGTTCGGTTCTTAAGATACGGTACGATCGGTCTCTCTGTTTAATGTTTGTCGTATTCATCCTATTCATAGTTATTATGCCTTCAAACCCTGTTCTCTCAAAACTCGTTCTCATTGGGGGTGGTCACAGTCATAGTGTCGCTTTGTTGAATTGGTTGCGCCAATCGCCCACCTTACGCCATTCTCCGATCGCTGACATCATACTCCTCACTCCCAATCCCAAGACTATTTACTCTGGTTCTGTACCGGGACATCTAGCGGGTTGGTGGAATCGAGAAGCTTGCGAGGTGAATGTGGCAGATCTAGCGGTAGATTTGGGGATAAAGGTTGTTTTTGATGAGGCGATCGGTCTGGATTTGGCTCAACAATATGTTATTTGTCGAAATCATGTTCCGATCGCATTTGATACTCTTTCTTTAGATATTGGTAGTACGCCACAAATTCCCGCAACGGCTAGTCAATGGATTATTCCTATGAAACCGATGGAACTATTACTCAATTCATTAGATCCTTATTTGAAATTAGGACTATCTGAAACGCTATTGATGGCGATCGTGGGTGGAGGATTAGGTGGAGTCGAAGTTGCACTGAGTTTAAAAGAACGTTTGGGAAATCAATTAGATTTGAGTTTGATTTGTCGTAGTCAGACTATTGCACCAACTCAATCTAAGGCAATACAAACGTTACTAATGCAGGAACTTCAATCCCGATTGATTTGGGTTTATCTCAATACAGAAGTGAATTCCGTTCAAGAGAATACAAATAGTGTGAACTTGATATTGAATTCAGGAGAATGCTCTTTTAATTTAAGCTGTAATGTAAGTCTGTGGGCCACCCAAGCAACTTCGCCGCAGTGGATTGGTGATTCAGGACTTAAGACGGACGATCGGGGGTTTGTTTTGGTCGATCGGACATTGCGATCGGTTTCCCATTCAAATATTTTTGCAAGTGGTGATATTGCCGCAATACAGAATAGTCCACAACCAAAAGCAGGTGTATTGGCCGTGCGAGAAGGAAAGATACTCGGCCAAAATCTACGTCGAAGTCTCGCGAATCAATCATTGGCTAATCAATCATTAAAAGTGTTTAATCCACAATCCCGCTATTTGAATTTAGTTAGTTTAGGCGATCGTCGTGCTGTGGCGAGTTATGGTGAATTTTCAATGACTACAACCATCATTCAGCCTTGGCTATGGCATTGGAAAAGGACGATTGATAATGGCTTTGTTTCGGGTTTGAACCTTAGATAAACTAAAAGTGATGACAAGTGGCTCAACAATATGAGATAACCCATCACGTACCTCAATCCAGGAATCTTCCAGCGTCATGGACATTAAAGCACTCGTTCGCGATATTCCCGATTTTCCACAGCCCGGCATTCTCTTTCGCGACATCACCACATTGCTGCAAGATGCGGCGGGTTTTAAGGCCAGTATTGATGCGTTGGTCGAAAAAACCGCTCACCTGAAACCTGACTACATTGTTGGCATGGAATCCCGTGGCTTTTTGTTTGGTACTCCCATGGCCTATCAAATGAACGCCGGATTTGTCCCCGTTCGGAAACCCGGTAAGCTTCCCCATACCACCTATTCCGTCGAATATGCATTGGAATATGGCACCGATCGCCTAGAAATTCATCAAGACGCATTTCCGGCTGGGGCACGAGTGTTGGTGGTGGATGACGTGATTGCGACGGGTGGGACGGCTGCTGCGACCGCAGAACTGATCAGCAAATGTGGTGCTGAGCTGGTTGGGTTTGCCTTTTTAAGCGAATTGACCTTTTTAGATGGACGCAAAAAATTGCCTAATGTCCCGATCGTGACCCTGATCGAATACTAAGACTCAGTCCTCGATCGGTGATGTACGGTACCCTTAACTCTAAAGAGGGTATTTTCCTCAGCCTAACTCCTGATATTCCTCATTGAGCATTGCCATGGCCGCTTCCCGTGTTTCTCGCAGTGTCGTTTCGATTTTCACCAATGAAACGACGTTATACATTATCAAACGCCTAGGACAAGCCATCATCACCCTGCTTTTGGCCTCGGTCCTATGCTTCTTTGTGATGCAGCTTGCGCCGGGAAGCTTTTTGGATACCCTGAAGGAAAATCCAAAAATTTCGCCGCAACGCATCGCAGAATATAAGGAACGCTTTGGTCTCGATAAATCGGCGATCGAACAGTATTTTCTTTGGTTGACGCGTATTATTACCCAAGGCGATTTTGGTCAGAGTTTTGTCTATGAACGGCCTGTGGTGACACTTCTCTGGGAGCGGGTTCCAGCAACATTACTGTTATCGATTAGTTCGCTTGTCGTGACTTGGGTGCTGGGGATTCCCTTGGGGATTTGGGCGGCGGTCAAACGATCGCAACTGGCCGATAAAGTATTGAGTGCTTTGAGCTATCTAGGTCAGGGATTGCCCAGCATCATTTCCGGCTTACTATTATTAGCCTTTGCCCAAGCCACCTCGCCATTATTTCCCGTTGGCGACATGACCAGTATCGACTATGAAGAGCTGGGTTTCTTCGGCCAAGTTCTAGACATTGGCTGGCATTTAATCTTGCCCACGATCGCCCTCAGCATCACCGGAATTGCGGGATTGCAGCGCCTCATGCGGGGTGAAATGCTTGATGTAAAGCGTCAGGATTATATCCAGACTGCACGGGCGAAGGGATTGCCGGAAATGCGGGTAATTATGACCCATGCCTTTCGTAATGCTCTAAATCCCATGATTACTCTGTTGGGGTTTGAATTTGCCTCGTTGTTGGGCGGTGCCTTTATTACTGAAAATTTATTTAACTGGCCGGGACTCGGACGATTAATTTTGCAAGCCTTGCAAGCTAAAGATACCTACCTGGTGATGGCGAGTTTGATGATGGGCGCGGTGATGTTGATTGTTGGTAATCTTTTGGCAGATATATTACTGAAGTTTGTCGATCCACGAATTCAACTCGGCGAGGATGGTTAACCCATGGTTCAACAATGGTACGTAGTGCGATCGCGCGCCGATGGTCAATATCTCGTCGCTCGATTGCGGCCTAATCCCGACCAGCCGCCCCAGCCCTATCTGATCGTATTTTCGGAACATGCCGACGCGCTCACCTATCTAAACCGTCAAGCTCCCGACTTAGCGCCCAAGTTTGCCG
>JAYUEU010000237.1:0-5199 GCA_043739065.1 Synechococcales cyanobacterium
CATGGCGATGGCACATTGTTCCAGCCGATCGTGGACAATCTTCTAAATCAAGATCCTTACTTGTTGTTAGCCGATTATCAATCCTATATTGATTGCCAAGATCGGGTTGCTGAGGCGTATCTTGATCAAAAACAATGGACCCGAATGTCGATTCTGAATAGCGCTCGTATGGGAATGTTTTCTAGCGATCGATCGATTCGTGAATACTGTACTGATATCTGGAAGGTTGAGCCTGTAAAAGTCAGTCAAATCGACAGATTCTGTTCTGATACAGTTTGTTTGATTTAGTAGTATCCAAAAACTCGATCCCTCTAAATTCCTCGTCATAAGCAGGGCTGGTAATTTGAGGGGAGAAAAATGAGAATAGAGAGACTTACTCTTTATTCTCTAATCCAAGGAGCATAAGTCCATTACTGAAGGGCTTAATCTGTGGCGCACAATATCAATAGATTATTTTCTTTACTAAACTAACCAGCCCTGCTCTCGGCTACCGTGATGAAATCAAGCAAGACTGTCTAAAAATCTAGGTCAATGGCATGGGTTTCCGGGCCGTCTGCCTCATCAACGCTACGCATTGCACCAACGTCGGCTCTTTCACATCTGTCGTCAAAAACTGCCAAATTTTAGACACCATACTTCAATCTTCACTGCGCTAGGAAATAGACCTAGAATAGCGCAGAATTTCTCGTAAAAGCTTTAACGTTCTTTCAACGTTGGCCAATTTGTTTTTTCCAAGCAGCAATATTACTCTGGGCTTGAGCATAAGCCGCCGTCCCCACGGGAATCCGTGACGCTAGACTAATGGCACCGGGCGAATCGTACGCCACCTGACTCAAGGCCGCATTCAACACCTGACCACTCCATTGTTCAATGAACTGCTGAGCTTGACCACGACCTTTCTCGGACACTTGCTGTGCGATCGAAATAGCATTCAATAGTTCATCCGGACGACCGCCGCCAGACTGAGCCATAGCATTGGCTTGAGATAATAACGACTCATCTTGTCCGATGAGGGTATCCGGAGTAGTCGGTTGGGGTGTGGTTAGAGGCTCGGGAGGATTTTCCTGAGCCTTAAGATCCGAAGACCAGCGTTTGATTTGGGCTTGGGCTTGGTTATAAAGCGAACGACCGGATTGAATTTGTCGGGCCAGATCGATCGCAGCCTGAATACTAGTTTGATCGCCCGATGCCGCGATCGCATTCGCTTGATCTAATATGTTTTGATCTTGAGTTGTTTGCAGTTGAGTATTGTTTTTATCAATAAATGCACGAGCTTCTTTATATCTAGGATTAGAAGATCCAATCGCTCCAGCTTCTACGATCGCCGCTTGTAATGCATCAGGACTTCCGGACCGAGCTAGATCACGGGCACGATCGAGCTGGGCAATATCTCGGGATTCTGCTTTCCATTGGGCTACTAGCCTTTGGGCGCGATCGTACAATGGTCGCCCAAGCGGAATTCGTTCTGCTTGAGAAATCGCATCTTCAAGTTCAATCACTTGACTTCTACTTGCTTTGGATTGCGCATTCACTAAGGCAATGAAATCATCCACATCTTGTGTATTCTTAATGCCATCTGGAATCCTATTCGCAATACTTAATGCTTCATCAAAGGCTCCTCTATCGGCTGCATTTTCCGCTAAGGTCATCAGCCGTTTACCAATGCGGGGTTTCATATCTTGGGCTTCACGATAAATGGCACTTTTTTCGGGAATAGTTTCTAAGCCTTTGAATACTTTTACTAATTCATCCGCATTGCCATCTTCAATAGCCCGATCGGCTGAGGCCAATTTAGTAATTTCATCTTTAGCTGTCGAAATACGTTCACTAATTTCGGTATAGCGCTGAGTTTGCCAATAAGGATTGTCAATGGCCAGCAATTTTGTTGCTTCATTAAAGGCATCTTTCCAATTGCGTTTTGATAAAAATGTATCAACCTTCACAACAACATCTTCCGCGTCTTTCCAAACCTTTTTCCAAGTGGCAATGCGTTCTTCAACTTGCTTTGCTGCCGCCGCATGGGACGGGATTTTCTTCGCAGCAGCGATCGCTTCGTCTAGTTTTCCAGTATTAAATTTGTCCTGTGCTAGATCTAATAAATCATTCGACCAGTCTTCAATCCAATGACTAGCTTCTTTATACAATGGATGATCTTCTGGCAATCCACTCACCAATTCGATCGCCTCAATCAAATCGGGCACCGTATGTTTGCCTGCTGCAATTTGGGCGCAGTGAAGACGGATCGAAGCTGTGGCTAAGGGCCAAAAAATGGATGGGCAATTGGGGATGGCGGGGAGCTTGAGAATAAATGCGATCGAAAGGGTGGTGAGGCTGGTGGTGAGAATTAAGCCTGCAATGGTGACAAATCGCCAGTCTAGAATCAATCGCTTTGCACGGGATAATCGGGACAAGCTCAATTGTTCGGGCTGCGACGATTTTGGCTGGGAAGGTTGGGGAGATTTAGGATTTGTAATGCGGCGTTTGACAACCATAGCGCTCTAGTGTGACGGAGTGAAGATGTCTAGTGGAATCCGAATAGACTACCTATCTAGATTAGTCAGGATTGACTGTAAGCTTACTCTTCAATCTGAAAAACGCCAAATTTTTGTCAAGAATTCACGGCTTGAGCTAACTTCAGATTCGATCGTAAATCAATAATCGAGCGCTAGATTCCATAGTATTTGGTTTAGATCTCGCCGAAAATATCCCTGTAGCGCGTGGGATTTCCGGCGAGAATTCAGGCTAAATGCTTGAGATGCTTAGGGAATAAAGCTCAAGCTAAACTGTCGGGATGGATGGGCACGAGATTGCCTTCATTCGTCAACCCTAGAAAAATTTCTTGGCCGATGTGGATAGTTTTGCCTGATAAGGAACAATGTTCCGATCGTTCTGCTTTTGCACTGATCGTAGCGCGGATATCGGTGGAGGTGATGCTTGGGAGGAAGTCCTGAGAGCGTTGTTGGACAAAATTCCAAAGTATATCTCTGATGAGTGCCTGATAGCCTTGACTGCCGGAAAGTCCTTTTAGTCGTTCTTTCAGCTCCCGTTCTAGACGAATGCTGGTGACTTCCATGTCAGTGGTGGAAATTCGGGTGAGGGCTTGCATGGCGGACAGCTCCATTGGTAGTAATGTGTATTACGAGTGTAGTATTTTATTTGTAATCTGTCGAAGTTTTGTACTACATTCCTAGGCTCTTAATCAATTGAAGGAGTTGGAGTCGATCGATTTTGCCTTGAGCATTACGCGGAAGTTTGGCAAGTTGGATCCATTGTTTTGGGTATTGGTGGGTCGATCCGCTCCAGCCTGCTTTAGTAAAATCTTCACCCAGATCCCCCACCCAAACGGCCACAACCCGCTGGCCCCAAATCTCATCCGGCACCCCAATAACACAAACATCCTGAACTCGTCTCGTCGCACGGATCAAGGCTTCAACTGCACTCGGATAGACGTTTTCTCCGCCTGTGATAATTTTGTCGGTGCTGCGTCCAATGATGTGAAGGTGGCCGTTTGGGTCGAGGTAGCCAAGATCGTCGGGGCGAATATTCTCAACACCGAGCATTTGGGATTTGGATTGGATTTGAACTTGGCCAATTTCGTTTAGAGAGCAAATTTCGTTTCGATCGTTGAGGATTTGGATTTTTACGTGGGGAAGCGGTCTTCCGACATTGGTTTGACCTGCGAGAAATTCACTGGGCAATAATGTTGTGACTTGAGAAGCGGTTTCGGTCATGCCATAGGTGACGGCGATCGGTAATTTTTTTTGTCGGGCGATCGTTAGCAAACTTTCCCAGGTCGGTGCGCCGCCCAGAAGAATGGTTTTGAATTGCTTAAGTTTGGGTTGATTGATTAGGCGTTGTAATTGGGTAGGAACTAGGGAGATGAAGAATGTTTCTAATTCAATATCGGGAAAGTTACCTTGTTCAAGTTGCTTCCAATTCCAACTGATGAATTGGCCATTGGTTAGGTACGATCGTAGATATTGCATTAATCCACTTACATGATGCAATGGTAAGGTGCAGAATGAATTGATTTGATTAACATTAAAATGCTGTTGCATTCCATACACGGATTCGCTGAGGGTTTTCCAAGTATGAGTTGCGAATTTCAGTTTTCCTGATGTTCCACCTGTTGGGATATGAATATAACATTCACTTACTGTACTGACTTTAGTATTTGCTTGAATTTGCATTTCAAATTGATCTAACTCCGATCGTCCCCACAATGGATTTCCCAGAAAAATAGATCGATTTTCCACGATCGCTTTCCAGAATTTTACTAAAAATGTGCCTGGATCAGATTCTAAAATTCCGACAGATTCTCCTATTGTCTGATCAAAAAAACGATCGGTACCATATCCCAAAGCTCGTTTGCTTACCGATTCTTGACCTAACTCGTGCGCCAATTGTAATCCGGCCATACGTCCGATCGTAGTTTCAAATACTGACGAAAATACTAAATCTAATTTATGAGTTTTACAAAATTCTCGCAATTGAGAGGGTGCGCCTGCGATCGCGGGTTTAACGACGAAAATTCCGCGCCAACCTCTATTGTAACAATCTTCAAGTTGAGTATAGGTGGCGATCGATTCATCCAAAGCGATTGGGGTTTTGTACGCCTGATTCAGTTGCACCATTGAATCAAATTCCTGAATGCCTAAAGGTTGCTCTAGATATTCAACTTTTGAAGTAATACGATCGCATTCATCAAGCCATTGTTTTGCTTGTTCTAAATTCAATCCAGCATTCGCATCTAGTCTCAATGTCGTATCATCGGGAAGCACTTCGCAAAGTTGTTTGAAGATTTCAAGTTCTGATGCAATATCTCCGACTCCAATTTTCCACTTAAACGATCGGATTCTCTGTAAATACAAACCATTCCATTCGTCTAAAGACCTAGCTCCAGCGGGTAATAGGCCAGCGATCGATCCCCCTAAATCAACCTTTTTAAGGGGGACTATGAGAGGAGTAACGGGGACTAGGGAACATCCTGCCATCTCAAAGGCAAACTGACAGCAGGAATAGTGTTCTGGAATCTGTAACGTGTCAAACTCATTTCCCAACGATTCACAAAATGCGATCGCTTCGGCTAATGTTTCTGTACCAAATTCTGGTAATGGCGCAATCTCTCCTAATCTTACTACGCCATTATCATTGGTTATTGCGATCAAAATTCCCGATCGTACCGACCATTCTCCATGC
>JAYUEU010000238.1:0-11787 GCA_043739065.1 Synechococcales cyanobacterium
GTTCAAAAGTCAAACGGTAACGTTGTCCTAGTTGGTACCTCATCCCCCATGTCTCCTACCCCTGCTTGCCATGTCCGTTAATCCCTGGTATCTCTCGCCACTCCCGCTGCTGATCCTTACCGTGCTTCCTGCGATCGCCCAGGAAGCGCCGCGTCCGATCGAACGTCCACAACCCGAAGCGCCGCGTCCGCTACCGAAAGTTGCTCCACCCGCGATCGCCCCACCCGAAGCGCCAAAATTCCCCGAACTCCCAGCCACATCACCCAACCAAATTCAAGTTCTACGCTATGAGGTCGTCGGTAGCACCGTCTTTTCACCCGAAGAACTCAGCGAGATCACCAAATCCTTCACAGGCAAAGTCAGCTTCGACCAACTTCAGAAAGCGGCTCAAGCGATTACAGACTACTATCTCAAACGGAATTACCCGACGACCGGAGCCTACATACCCTCTGGACAAGAACTCAAACCCGATAATGCAATCGTCCAGATTCAAGTCCTTGAAGGCAAGCTCGAAGACATTAAAGTCACTGGAAATCAGCGATTAAAATCTGGCTATATCCAAAGCCGTCTCGCCCGTGCCACCCAAGCCCCACTGAACTACGATCGGCTGGTTGAATCCATCCGTCTCCTGCAACAAAATCCCTTACTGGATCAAGTCACAGCCGAACTCTCCGCCGGAAAACAACCGGGAACGAACCTACTGGAAATTAAAGTCAAAGAAGCCAATCCGCTCAATCTCCAACTCCTAACCGAAAATAGCCGATCGCCTAGTATCGGTTCCTGGCAACGCCGGATTCAAGCCAGTCACGGCAATCTTTTAGGCTACGGAGATAGCTTGAGTCTGGGCTACGGGAATACCAGTGGCAGTTACTCCTTCGACATTGGCTATAGCCTGCCCATTACCCCCAGCAACACCACCCTCAGCCTCAACCTCGGACTGACCCGAAGTAACGTCATTGAAGCCCCTTTCAATGAACTCGACATCATCTCCAAATCGCGTTACTACGAAGTAACCCTCAGGCAACCACTGTTTCAATCGGCTCAAGCTAACCAAACCCAAGAAGTCGCGATCGGCTTAACAGGTTCCCGCGTCGAAAGCGAAACATCGCTCCTTGACATTCCATTCAAACTCTCTGAAGGCGCTGATCCAGAAGGCAACACCCGCATCATCGCCCTGCGATTTTTTCAAGACTACCTCTCCCGCAATAGCCAACAAGTTCTCTCATTCCGATCGCAATTTAACTTCGGACTCAATGCCTTGGGATCGACTATCAACACATTAGGACCAGATAGCCGTTTCTTTTCCTGGCAGGGGCAAGCTCGGTGGCTCAGACGGCTAGGCGATGACTTCGACCTCATCGTCCAAACTAAAATCCAACTGGCCGATCGGACCCTTCCGTCCCTAGAGCAGTTTTCGATAGGTGGCGCATCCACGGTTCGAGGTTATCGTCAGGATGTACGCACCTCTGATAATGGAATCTACGGATCGGTAGAGCTACAAATTCCCCTCTGGCGATCACGCGATCGGACCCGCACCTTCCAAGTCACACCATTTGCAGATGTGGGCAAGGTTTGGAGCAATGATCCCTTTACCACTTTAAATCAACCACTCCTTGCTTCGACTGGACTAGGGTTACTCTGGCGCTCTAACCATTGGACTGCCCGTATGGATTGGGGTATCCCGCTGATTCAGCTTGAAGGCACTAAAAAATCACTGCAAGAAAGTGGATTACATCTCTCACTCCGGTACTCATTTTAGTTTCCACCCAATTCCAACTATGAAATACTTATTAGTCCCAGTCTTCTGTATCACAGCAGGTTTAATCAGTCTCTCGCAGTCCCCAACGATCGCGATCGAAATGCCTTCTGCTGCAACGCTTACAGGCCAAGGCAAACAAGCCTATGAGCAAGGCTCCTTTGTGATTGCATTAGAGAAGTGGGAACAAGCCGCCCAACGCTACCAGCAAAACAACGATATCGCTGGAGTGACTGGAAGTCTCGTGAATCAATCTCAAGCTTTTACTGCAATGGGAATGCACCGTCGCGCCTGTAAAACGATCGTGAACGCACTCCAACTTTCAACAGAACTCAGCACACAACTCTGTGAAGTCGATTTTTCCACGACACCCATCCCAAAATCACCCCTTTCTAATCAGTCGTTACGAGTTCTTGGACTGCGACAACTGGGTGATAGTCTCAGACTAATTGGGAATCTAGAGCGATCGCAGCAGGTCTTACTCCAAGCCCAAGAAGAAGCCACCGGACAAACTAGCACCATTCAATCCAGCATTCTTCTTAGCCTTGGCAATATAGCAAAAGATTTAGGAAATCGTGAACGCGATCGGAATAATGAATTGGTGAAGTCTCCAACGTCACTAGTGACGACAGGCGAATCCTGTGGCGGACTTGAGATCAATTCATCGACGACAGCATTGAGCTATTACCAGTCTGCGATCGCCTGTTACCAAAAAGCTGCTCAACTCTCTTCACAGCCGCAAACCCCAAATTTTAAAGGACTCCAAGCTCAACTGAATCATCTAGGGCTAATCCTAGAAATCAGCCAATGGATTGAGAAAAATGGACAGTCTTCAGAATCTGAACAATGGTTGAAGAATTCAAATAGTTCATTGCTCATCCAAACTATCAAAAAAGATATTCAAGTTTTACCATTTAACTATGAAGTCGGCTATGCCCAAATTAGTTTTGCCCGTCATTTCAACCAATGGCAACGCCTAACGCAGAACAATGAAGATATACAGCTATCTGAATCCCTTCTGAAAGAAACCATTCAGCGATCGTCTGAGAATAATCCATCTAATGCTTCATCCCTCGTATCCTTAGCACTCGGTGAATTAGGATGGCTCCATGAGCAGAAACGTGACTGGAGTCAAGCACTAGAATACACTCATCAAGCCTTACAAGCCAGTTCACAAGCGTCCGCAGACATTCGCTATCAATGGAAATGGCAGCAGGGGAGAATCCTGAAGGCACAATCTAAATCCCCAGAAGCGATCGTCGCCTACGAAGAAGCCATCAAACTATTAGAATCAGCGCGTCAGGATGTCCAATCCGTAAATCCAGATGCCCAGTTCGCCCTTCGAGATAGCGTTGAACCCGTTTATCGTGAACTAATTGACCTTCAGCTTCAGAGTGCAAATCCAGACTATGAGTCCATTATCAAAAAAGTTGATGCCCTCCAATTAGCTGAACTCGAAAACTTCCTTCGGTGCAAAATTCGATTGAGTACGCCCACAACCGTTAGTCAACTATCAAAAGATGAATCGGCTGCGGTCTTTTACCCAATTATTCTGGACGATCGACTAGAGGTTATTGTAAGTCTGCCGAATGGAGTCTTTCACCGTCATTCAGAACCCATCAAACGAACCGATTTCGCTAAAAAACTGAAGCAAGGTTACAAGAACCTGGTTCAAATCCAGGATGGTGACGATTATCGTCGTAGTATTGTCGAACCCCTCTACGACCAAATCATTCGTCCCGTAAAATCTAAACTCAAAGATAATCAAGTCAAAACATTGGTTTTTGTTTTGGATGGCGACTTACGAAAAATTCCGATGGCCGCATTGCACGATAAACAAACGAATGAATTTTTAATTGATCAATATCCAGTCGCGATCACACCAGGGGTCAATGTTCTCGGAGCCAAGTCCTATCCCCGAAACCAGCTTAAAGCACTGGTGGGTGGGTTAACGTCCCCACTGACAACACCTGTTGTCGTCAAAGGGAGTGAATTTCAGTTTGATAAACTAGCCGCCGTTCCGGATGAAGTCGCCTTAATTTTGAAAAGCTTACCCGCCTCAAAATCCCTCACTGGGAGTGCCTTTACACCCAGTCGAATGCAGCAAGAAATCCAAACGACTGCCTATCCGATCGTCCATCTCGCGACCCATGGTAATTTTAGCTCTGACCCACAAGCAACCTTTTTCTTGACCGATGGTGGCAATGTTATGACCGTTAATGATCTCCAATCGACTCTTCAACAACAGGACGGAAAAGGTGTTTTAGATCTGATTGTGTTTAGTGCCTGCCAGACAGCTAGTGGCGATAGCCGATCGACCTTAGGCATGGCAGGCGCAGCCATTCGATCGGGTGCCAGCAGTACGTTAGCGTCTCTTTGGTCTGTATCAGATAAGGCAACAGCGGAATTGATGGGAACCTTCTATGAATCCTTGGTCCAAAATCCTCAAATAACCAAAGCCGAAGCACTACAACGCGCCACCCAGAAAACGCGCCAAAGTCATCCTCATCCAGCCTACTGGGCACCATTTATCCTGGTCGGGAATTGGCGATAGTGAAAACTGGATAAGTTTCTGAAAGAAGAGATAAGGATAAGGAATGAAAACGTAATCGTTATTTCACACGAAGCTTCTCGATCAGAGAATCGAGTCCACCCGATTGTAAGAGACTTTCTAGGTCACTGTTCACGATCGGTTGAGCTTGTAATGTCAGCGTGAGCGCATCATACCAGTAGCCCTTATCTGCATAATTAGCAGATTGCTGCTGTTGAGAGAGCGATTGATTGGCAGAAACGAGTTTTGTGTCACTAGCGATTTGAATTTTGGATGCGGTCATAGGATTGGCAGAGGCATCGCCACAGTTCGCCGTAAATGACCAGTCATAGGACTGTCCATCTTTCACAGGCTGAGTCAACTCAATCTTGAACAATCCCGGTTTCATCGGTAAATCAACCATCACGGAATCGCCGACTTGTCCACCCGCCTCGAAGGATTGCCGAACTTTAAATTCACCTTGAATGGGTTGCTTAAACTTCTTCGCCGGAAAGGTATAGGGCGAATAAATCCAAATCGTAGGTTTTGTGGAAAGGCTAGCACCGATGCTCTCTGGGGGCGCGATCGCCATCAATTCATCTCCAGATTTCACCTGAGCATTGCTGCAAGTTCCTCGTTTTCCGCCGGGAGCAGATCCAGGTGCCTGACCCCGCGTTGAAAATGGGCGGTATTGCAGTTTCTTGGGCGATGCTGCTTGAGCGGTGCTATTCAAATTGGATAGTGCGATCGGCATCAACGTATTTCTTAAAGAGAAGCCGATGGTTGCAAGAACGGTTGCAAGACTGCCAAAAACTAATTTTTTCATTAGGGATCCTGAGAAGATTGAGAGGAACGTGAACGAGATAGGAGCGGATAATATTGATTCTTATGTCTCAAATTATACACAACCTGCCCTCCAAATCCGCCCCAAAGGGAAATAACCGCAGGAACCACAGGAATCCACCAAGCAAGAGTAATCAATGCATACGGAAATCCAAGGACGGCAATGCTGAACAGGATAAATAATCCGACACGCTTCCGTCTCTTCAATGCTGCAATCATCACGCCGCAGAGGGAGCAAACTCCAATCCATAACGCGTCGCCAATGCCAGAAAGCGATCGCATGAGAGGACGTTTTTCAAGGACAAAGCTCAAAATTTGGCTGGTCGCTTGGGCGTGGATTAAGACGCCAGGAAGTTGCCGTTCTTGATTTCGGGTAATGGGCGTCTCAAAATCATCCCCAGCACTTTGGGTTACATAGCCCATTAAGACGACCCGATTTTCGACCATTTTCTGAGTAACCCGATTTTCTAGAAGATCGCTGAGTGAAATCTGACTCCCCACCGCCGGATTTTTGGAGCGGTAGTGAGTCAAAATCTGATATCCCCGCTGAAGTTTTTCTCGACTCCAGAGTGATTGATAGACACCGGGTTCTTTCAAAATGGGAATGATGGATTCGTTGAGTTGAATATCCCCTTGAGGAGACTCACTCGCATCAATTAGTCCTAAATAACGTGCTGCCAGCCTTAAACCGAGGGATTGTGAGGTACTACATTTTCCTTCCCCAAGCTCAGGAGAATCTGCGGCTAAGATATACCGACGAATGACCCGATCGCGATCGAACGGCAGTCCGATAAACCCCTGTTGCTCCGTTTTCACACCAGAAGGCGGAAGATAGCCGAGGTTTTGAGTTTCTGGATCAGGACTGGCACAGGGACTAATCGTGGTTGTAGAAGATTTCAAAAATTTCAGTAAATTGCCATAACCTGAATCTAGTTGAATATCTCGAATAATATCTAAGCCAATTGTTTTCGGTTTAAACTTCTGTAATCGCTGAAGGGAATCTAGCAAAACACGATCGCCAATTACAAAGCGATTCATTTTAATATCTTGAGTCCCATACTTTTGTAAATCCTCTTCAGTAATCCCAACGACGAGAATCCGAGGATCGGGTTTCTCACCTAATAATTGGTAAGCAACGAATTGGTCATACATCCAAAGCTCCGTCCGTTCAAGCCATCCCAGAGAACGACAACCCAATACGATCGCAGTGATGAGGAAGCTGATGGCAACGATACTCATCACCTTCGCTGGTGGAGGTGGCAAGGGCATTGAAACGCTGAGTAAAGGTTGAGGCTGCCAACGGGGGAGCGCGGAAACCGCAGGATTGAGACAAAGTACCGGAAGCCAACTGGCACTGGGATATTGTGCCTCATCAATTTGTAATTTTTGCCGTGCCTCATGAATGGCTACAAAAAGACTTTGCCCCGTGGAGAAGCTTGCCAGAAAATAGGTTAAGAATTTTTGAGCGATTGAGTCCGGAATCGGCTCTCTCATAACAATCACAGCCGGAATGTGAACCTCTTCTAATACCTTGGCAAGTCCTAATCCATCGCAGGAATTAAAAATTGCTAGTTGCATTCCTTGCTCAACAGCATGACGTAGTGTCTGTTTGAGATGACTAAATTCAACAGAATCTGATTGATTGATTCCAATACTTCCAGTATCTCCATTCGCATTGCTAACACTATGTCCTGCAAAGAAGAGGATTTGCCAGGATTGACTCCAAAGTTTATGATTTAAGGTATCTCGATTGGGCGAATCTAAAAATTCAATATTAGCGATCGAATACAGTTTTTCTAGAGCAATTCGATCGGGGGTGAGATCTAAGCCAGTTCCATCGCCAAAGACAGCTAAAATGCTGATCGGCTCAACTAAATTGTTCTGTTCTTGACGAGGTAATTGGTGCGATGAGCTACCGAGTGCCAGTTCAACCTGTGGATAGCTTTCGGATAGCAAATTTCAGGTATGAAGCGGAAGTTGTCGAATTTCAACTTGGTCAGATTCAATAATCAATTCAGTATTCGCATCTGCACTAAAAACAGAAATTAATCGATCGCGAATCTTTTGCCACTCAGCAGCATTAGAATTGAGCCATTGATTTAGGATTTGAACTAATTCATCACTCGATCGCTTGCGGGAAACGTACGTAACTTGGGTAGGTGCCGCTTTAATCCGGCTGTCCGCCAGGACTGTACTGTAATAATCCTGTTTCCAAAGCGTATAAATTTGTTGTACCTGAGGATTGGCAGGTAAGTGCCCTTGAAGCTGGGCGATCGCATCCCCTTGAGGGTAATGCAAAATGCAGGGAAATCCAGTTTCAAAACTGCCATTGAGAATTGTGAGCCGGATTCGTTGTGCCATGGAATTCTCCCGGTTCATCACCTCAGGTAATTATGCATTGAATTAAATGACAAAGGGAAGTTGAAACAGTTCACTCTCTAAGTCTAATCTCAGTTGAAATGCCTCATGAAGTTCACCTGTGAAGGTCAATTGCATCAGTGAGTAGTCATCCTGTGAAATCTCTTGCAGATTGGCGATCGGCGCTTCAGTTTCGTCTAAGATTGCTAATCGTAAACCCTGGGGTAAATAAATTTGCGTTCCACTGGGTCTGACTTTAACGATGACTTCTCGTTCGCGATCGTTCAGGGGAGTCACACTCACACTCAGAATTAAAGGTTGATAATTGAGTCGTAATCCTAAATCAACGGCGCGGAATCGACTCACCGTTAATGTGGTATCTTCTCGATCGATTGTTGCGGGACTTCTTGCAAATGATAAAGCAAAGTCTCCCTGTGTTATCAACCCTTCTAGGGTTTGCCAACCGGGTTCCGCTAGATTCTGAAGCCATTGACTCAGGTTATTCACGATCGCTGCGCCGCGCTGGATTGGGTTGAGCGCCGTTATCGCTTCTGCCGCAGGCTCTAAGGACTCAAATAGAGTTTCGATCGGCTGAAAATCTGTCAGTGTGATTTCGGATGGGGCGATCTCTGCTCGTAAGGGAAAGAATCCTTTTAATTCAACGCGATCGATCTGCTCATTAAATTGGACTGCAATGTAACCCAGTCGATCGTTCAAAGCGTCAATGGGTAAGGTGATACGGTCTTGATTCGGAAGGATGGGGCAACATTCTAAGGTGCCAATATTGGGAATCACGAGATCCGCAGGTCTGAACAATAGTTGACCTGGTAAACTCCAGGCATCGCTTTGAGTGAGAGTTGAGTCAATACCAAACCAGTTGAGATAATGATGAACTGCTTGAACCGCAAGGGTATTTAAGTAAATGTGTTTTCCACGTTGGGGGTTGGGCTGCTGCTTTGCAAATTCCATCGCCACTTCATGGTCGGCAGCACTGAGGGGGATGGTCACGAGTGGGGATTCAATGGAATTCATGGGTTACTCCGGCTGATAGCCAAATGTTTGAAGTTGTTCTTGTAAAATGCGACGACAGGATCGCTTCCAGTGAGTTGTCAGCGTCTGATATTTAACATCAAATTCAATAGCCAGCGATGATACTTTATCTGGTGGGTCGTTCAAGGCTAGACGCTGCGCCAAAATTTGGCAATTACAAGTTGGATTTCCTCTGAGATGACAGTCTTTCAGTCGATTTTCGGGATCCGTGAGAATCCAATTCTGGATTTCTTCACTAAAGCGCTGCTCTGTTTTTTGCTGCTCTTGATGGATGAGTGCTTCTAGACCACTAAGTTCTATCAAAGACCTCTTAGACTCCCAATTGCTTTCTCTAGTCTTACCGTTGTCATCATCTTGATGAAGATCTTTAACTCGAAAACGCAAATATTGATTGACCCAATTAATTAATGCTTTTTCGACAGATACATTAACAATTTTCGACTTACTAATATCAAACTCACCAATCTTTTTATTCAGCCATTCCCAGGTTAGATTTAGGGCGATCGCATAATCAGGATGTTTAGAAGGAACAAGGTTGGGCGATCGTTGGAGGTGAAGGATGAGACGATGCATGGCTTTACGACGGAGAACGCTATCGTCTCCTGCTTGGTGAATGGCATCAAGCAGCCCTGCCCAAAAGGTGTCATCAGTCTGGAGTCGTTCAGATGAAGGCATAAAAACTAAATGAGGTAATTTAGAGGAGAAATGAGGTAATTTAGAGGAGAAATTATCCTTTTGTCAGCGTAACACTGAATCTTGCCGACAGATCTGTTTAGACACCCAAGCGCTGGCTCAACGCACTGTAAGGCAAAACTCGTCTCACTTCATCGACCGTGGTGATACCGCGCATCACTTTCGCTAAAGCGGAACTGCGGAAAGACTCGAATCGGTTTTGGTAGAGATACTGCTGAAGTTGGGGCAGAGTGCCTTCATAAATCAGTCTCCGTACGGTGTCATCGACATTTAGCAGTTCGATCACTGCTTCTCGCCCCAAGTATCCCGACTGAAAACATCGCGCACAGCCCTTGCCTTTACGCCATGCCGAGGTATCTACTTGATCCCGGTCCAAATTAAAGAGCTTCAGGTCCGCGTCTGTGGGTTCATGAGGGGCTGCACAGTGAGGACAAACCCGCCGAACTAAGCGTTGGGCGACGACACCTAGTAGGGCATCACTAATGAGTCCGGGATCGGGTCCAATATCCTTGAGCCGTGGAATGGCTCCGATCGCATCATTCGTATGCAATGTCGTGAGAACCAAGTGTCCTGTCAAAGAAGCACGAACAGCTGTTTCAGCCGTTTCATGATCTCGAATCTCACCCAACATAATGATATCGGGATCTTGCCGCAGAATCGCTCGCAAGCCTGCCGCAAAGGTCATACCAGCGGCATCATTCACGGGAGTTTGAGTGATGCCAGGAATGAGATATTCAACCGGATCTTCAACGGTGACAATATTGACCGAATCCGTGGCAATTGTTTGGAGGCTGGTGTAAAGCGTACTCGTTTTTCCAGATCCAGTTGGACCTGTGAAAATAATCAGTCCTTGAGGTTGTTGGAGCCAGGTTTCATAGATTAAACGGGATTCATCGGAGAACCCAATGTCGGCGATCGTTCCATGGGAGTTTTGTTGCCGAAGTAAACGAAGAACGGCTTTCTCACCCATTTCTCCTTTTTCACCACTGACACAGGGTAACGTGCTGACCCGAAGGTCTAAGCCCTCTTCCTGTTGTTCATGAGTGACATATTTATCCCCAATCCGTCCATCTTGAGGACGACGACTATCCGAGATATCCATTTCACACATAACCTTCAGCGAAATAATCACTTTTCGGCTAATTTCCGGGGCTAGCGTTGTGATGTGGCGCAAAATTCCATCAATCCGGTAACGCACCCGTAACCCCTCAGGAGATGGTTCTAGATGAATGTCACTAGCACGATTGCGAAGCGCTGTTGAAATAATGGTTTTAATGCGATCGATCTGATTATCGGTTTGGGCTAATCGAAACTCAGCCGCTTCCGTAATATTTTCCTGAATCATCTCTCCCGTCAGTGGATCAAGATGTTCTGCCTGGTGAACCCGGTTTCCATTAATGGATTGTTGCTGAAACCATGAGCGATAGCTTGATGGATGAATAGCAATGATTTTGACGATCGCTCCTAATCGTGCAGACAGTCGCTGTTGCTGTTCAAGTGTGATTTCAACCGGACTTCCAAGGTGATAGCAATTTTGCCAAAGAATCAATGGCATGACCGGAATGGAGTCTCGAAAATCACGCAAGACGCGATCGAAAAGTCGATTTAAATCCGGATCGAGGCGATCGAGGCTCACATGACCTGAAGGACTCACCAATTGTTGCAGAGCTTGTTCAGGGGTGATTTGACGGTGTTTCAGTTGACCTTGTGTCGAGTGGGAGCAAGGGCGCGGAGTGACTTTAGGGCGGGTGAAGGAGAGAACCATAGGAGGTGAACCTTAAATGAATGAATCTGAGAAATAGAGATTAACCTGCTGCTTCGCCAGGACGAGGACCGTAGGGAGCGATCGGCTGTGTATTACAGGTATTGGTCAATAAGCACTTTTCATTTTGCTTACAGAATTCAGTCAGAACGCGATCGCGACTCGCTGAACCAAGTGAACCTGAGCAGCTTTGAGGTTTAATAAAGCCACAGAATTTAGTCAAATCTTGGACAACACCATTTGCTAATTTCACATAACAGGTTGGGAGATTCTGTGTCTCGAAAGGCATTGTTCCTGCAATGGTTATTACTGATGAACTTAGCGCAACTGGAATGAAAGCACCGTGAATGAAAATAGAGAGTGTTGTAGCAGCTAATGCTTTACCTAAGAATTGATTCATTTACATCATTTGTATTAGTGGATAGAGAGTGGGCAAGATGCAATCATAAGAGATTATCTCAGTATGATTGCAATCTTTAACGGGTAGCCGTGGAGCTTCAACCTTATAAACCTGTTACTGCAATTCCCCAAGGGTTGCCGTTTTGACCACCCAATCTAAAAAATACAGAAAGCTGCGATCGACTCATTGCAACAGTTCCGCCAGTGTGCATGGGATCAGCTACGATATAGCTACCATCAGGTGTTTTGCCGAGCACTGCATTGAGATGTGCAGTGTCACCATCTCCAGTTCTAGCTGGAAATTGATTACGCCAATTCTGTCTGTAGTAGCCATTTAAAATTACAGGCTTACCTTGAGAAAGAAACTGATCTAAGGCAGCCCAACTATCAATATCG
>JAYUEU010000239.1:0-3125 GCA_043739065.1 Synechococcales cyanobacterium
TAGTCTCCCATCGAGGCCACCACAATTTAAGCTGACTCGCTAAGTTTAATCCGGCCAGAGTTTGCTTAGGTTCAGGGGAGATTTTGACGAGTGATGGGGTGGCAACAATCCGAAAGCGCTCAGCTAAATAAGGATGCTCAATTACGTCAATTACCTTCAGATCAAAAGTCATACTTTGCTGTAGATCTTGCAAAAGTACACGAATTTGACGAACTTGCTCTCGGGTCCCAGGACGACGATCGACAAATAATAAAAACTGAAGTGACGATTTTTCGGAGGTGGGGTTAGACATTCCCGCAGTTGACGCTGTAAATACTCCCGAGAATTAGGGTTAAGCGTTTCTCCTCATATCACCCTAATGTATTCGTACCAAATGAGCAACTTAATGTCTTAAGGTTTAGCAAAACATCGTTACAACTCCAACCCTTTAACACTATTTATTTTACCCTTGGAAAATAGAGTCCAATGACGAAACCCGGTGCATTCCAGCCGTCACAAACCGATCGTAAGCCTGTTGCGCCGCATCACTAAAGTCCACAATTCCGGGCACGACCACTGGAGACGCACAGTCATCAAGAAGATAAATTTTGTCCGCAAGTTTTGGATCCCGGCGTTGAATTTCATTGAGCAAGTCTGCAATGGTCCAAGCGACACAATGACTCTTGGCCTGTCCGCCAATGTATACCGCGTCGTAAGTCAAAAGCTGATCAATTAACCGATCGTTCTTAGAGGCGATCGATTGCCCCCCTGATCCCGTTAAAACCTCGGGTTGAAGAATAGAATAATTTTCCGTTAGCAAATTTTCACCCTTGACTTCAAATTGCGTTTGCTGCGATCGAGCCACCGTATGAACAAAACAAGCCTCTTCAAACGCCGACACCAACGCATGACCAAGGCCCCCCAACATTGAGTGATAGGGCCAAATGGTTAGGGGATATTTGCCGTTATTCGTCAGCTGACGGGCGTAGTGCAGGGCATGGGCTTGAAGTGCTGCCTCGTCCTGACCCAGACTGGAAACAAGGGCAGGATTCACGCGCCAAGTCCCCGATTCCACATCATCCAGCGTAATTTGTGTTGCAACAGGAATCGGATGGTTTCCCAAACTATCGATCCAAAAAATAGGATGAAAAATTTGCATGGCCCGATGGGTATCCAGGGTAGGAATAATAGTCGTGATCTGACCTAAATTCCGATACACAAACTCACAAAGCCTTGCAGTATCATCCACAGCACCTTGGCCCGATGATCCACCGACAAACAGTTCAAATTCGGGAATGCAAAAGGTATTTTGAACATCGATCGCTAACAACGCAATACGAGTTTTATCGTGACTAGCCGGAGAAATAGATTGCTGAACGGCCCATTGCTGCGCTTGGTGCGATCGTTCTTGGTAGGGAACACGCCACACTTGACCCACGCGAGAACTGTTGTAAAACTCAGGTAATGGATAAGTCATAAAATAATGCGTTGTAGAAACAGGTAATTGCTCTACTTTTGCTAATTGTTCTACTTTTATAGCCGATTTTATAGCCGAATAATGTCGTCTTCGCCCAGATACTCACCATTTTGAATCTCGATCATCACTAACGGAATCACGCCGCTGTTTCGGACTTGATGCTTCGTATTCATTGGCACGTAGGTAGACTGTTTAGGAATCAAACGCAATTCCCGATCGCCACACGTCACAGTCGCCGTCCCCGACACAACCACCCAATGTTCACTGCGGTGGTAATGCATTTGCATACACATTGATTCTCCCGGACTCACCTCAATGCGATTAATCCGATACCGATCGGTCTCTTCTAACGTCGTCACTGTTCCCCAATCCCGGACACGAGTCACATTTGGATCCACCGATGAATTCGACGAATCACTCAACGTCATATTAGTGAGAGTTCCATCACTTGGAACCCCATCAGACGAGTTATTGTCATTCAGAGCAGAATGCATGGAGAAAACTCCGATAGAGTAAATATCTTAATAACTAGTGCAAACAACTAGAAGTCAAAATAGATGTACCGCGTTACACCCTGTGGTGCAAGTAGATACACAGCATAAAGCCAAATCGGGACGAGGAGAAGCTTGAGATACCAATTTATTTGAACTTTTAAACCTCGATGGAACAAATACGCGATCGACATTCCCAGAAACAATAGACCTAGGCCCATAGCCAACTGCTCCGGCGTTAGCTTCAACGTCTCACCGTAAACCTTGCTCAAAAACTGCGGATCCGCTGTCTTGCCCCATAAACTGCTAAAAAACAAGCCCACATCTTTAAGCTGAGGCACTCGAAATAGCACCCAGCTCAACATCACCAGCGCCTGCGTACAGAACCAAGCCAAAATAATTCCAGGCAAACTCGCCCAAAACTTAGTCAGAACGGAGAGACGATCGACCAATCGATGAACAATCAACCCAACCCCATGCACCATTCCCCATAGCACAAAGCCCCATGTCGCCCCATGCCACAGCCCACAGACCAGCATAACAATCATCAAATTTACGCAAGTCCGCCAAAGCCCACGTCGGGATCCGCCCAGAGGGAAATATAAATAATTTCGCAGCCAATCTCCAAGAGTGATGTGCCAACGTCGCCAAAAATCAGCCAAACTGGTACTGAAATAAGGAAAATCAAAATTCTGCGGCAACTGAATCCCTAGCAACATGGCACTTCCACGAGCCACATCCACATAGCCACTAAAATCTAAGTAAATCTGAAACCCGTAGGCAATCAACGCCAGCCAAAGATCTGCGCTCCCCGCCCGAGGAATATTCTCAAATGTCAGGGTAGTAAAGGTGACTAAACGATCGGCAAAAATCCCTTTTTTAACTGCACCACAAGCAATCAACCAAAACCCTTCAGTAATTTGGTCAGCACGGGGAAAGGTGGCGTTGTGGATTTGAGTAATGAATTGTGGATATCGAGTAATCGGTCCAGAGATGACTTTTGGAAAAAAGAGTTTGTAACTCGCAAACCGAGGAAAACTTCTAGACGCGGGCGAACCCCGATAGACATCAACTACGTAAGCAATACATTCAAATGTAAAAAAGCTCAATCCTACAGGGGTCAGGGCATTTATAGTTTTAAGCGCTGCTTCTGTTGGGGCGAGATTTAAATGGAAGAG
>JAYUEU010000240.1:0-6672 GCA_043739065.1 Synechococcales cyanobacterium
CTACCGTGTTGTGGTCGCTCAAAGTACTTCCCGTCGTGACGGTCGTCCCGTTGCTGAAATTGGATTCCACAATCCTCGTAACAACGAAACTCGGTTCAACGAAGAAGCTGTTGCAGATTGGCTCAAAAATGGCGCACAGCCCACTGACACTGTTAGAAGCTTGTTGATCAAGGCAAATTTACTGCCTAAAGAATCAGCTAAAGTTCGTAAAACTGTCACCGTAGAAGCACCAGCCGCAGCCGCTGAGTAATTCATTAAAAGGTCAGACTTTATCCTTTTTAGACGTGAGTCCGATCGCGGGCGGACCTGATGGTCGAGGTTGTAACAACATTTAATCCATTCGTCAGACATTGGATTGTATTAGTAAAATCTCGGGTCACATTATTTCAGTTGAAATTCATGAGGATACTCCCAGGTATCGCCCAATCTCCTCTTGATCCGACTCACTCAAAAGCTAAAGTCCCCACCATCCTGAATTAAGAATTGAATTCATAAGAAGCGCTCTGAATGATCAGGGCGTTTTTTATGACTAATTCCCCAGCCTCACAGTTGACGCGGTACGATAACAAGAATCCACACTCCTTCAGTTGAGACGCTATGCCCGACATCCTGACCTTAGAGCTACCGACCATTGACAGCGCCATTGCTCTAGCTGGAGAACGAGAAGTTAATCTCCGAACCCTAACCCAAATGACTGGTGCAAAAATTGTAATGCGCGGCCAAGATCTCTTAATTTCAGGAACCAACAATCAAATTCATCGTGCAAACCGTATTCTCAAAGCGCTCGAACCCTATTGGAGCGTCGGTAAAGTGATTACTGATGTTGATGTTCAGACCGCAGCCCACGCGCTAGAGTCCGGGCAAGAGTCTTCGCTGAAGGCCATGCAATCTGATAATTTAGGCAAAAATCGCAAAGGTGAAATGATTCGGACGAAGACCTTTCGTCAGCGACGCTATGTTGAAGCTATTCGGAACCACGATTTGACCTTTGGCATTGGCCCAGCTGGAACTGGAAAAACCTACCTGGCGGCCGTTCTGGCGGTTCAGGCCTTGCTCAACAACGAGTATGAGCGGATTATCTTGACTCGTCCAGCAGTGGAAGCTGGGGAAAAGCTGGGGTTTCTGCCAGGGGATTTGCAGCAGAAAATCGATCCCTATCTTCGTCCGCTTTATGATGCACTGCATGATTTCATTGAACCCGAAAAAATCACCAATTTAATGGAGCGCCAAATCATTGAAGTGGCTCCGATCGCCTACATGCGGGGTCGCACGTTGAATAATGCATTTGTGATTGTGGATGAAGCACAAAATACAACTCCAGCACAAATGAAAATGTTGCTGACCCGCATTGGATTTAAATCCAAAATGGTCGTGACAGGTGATTTAACTCAAACAGACTTATTGCCTAGTCAGGTATCAGGATTGGCGACGGCAGAAAAGATTTTAGGCCAGGTTGAAGGAACATCATTTTGCTACTTCAGTCGATCGGACGTAGTGCGTCATGCCTTGGTGCAGCGCATTGTGGAAGCCTATGAAGCGCAAGATCTGTAAAATTTTCAGGATTATTCATGTCTACGATTTCCTATAGCGACATCGATCGGGCATCTGATCGACTAGAGGGCATTGCCAACAAATCGCCCGTAATGACCTCCACTATCATTAACGATCGAACCAAAAGCCAAGTCTTTTTCAAATGCGAAAATTTTCAGCGCACCGGATCATTCAAATTTCGGGGCGCTTACAATGCATTATCACAATTGAATGCCACCGATCGTAAACGAGGGGCGATCGCCTATTCATCAGGGAATCATGCCCAGGGAATGGCTTTGGCGGGTAAGTTATTAGATATAAATGTGACCATTGTGATGCCGAGCGATGCACCATTGGTAAAACAAAATGCAACTCGTGACTATGGTGCGCAGATTATTTTGTACGATCGTAATCTTCAAACCCGTGAATCGGTAGCACAGGAAATTTTAGATAAAACAGATGCCATTCTGATTCCACCATTTGATCATCCTGATATCATCGCAGGCCAAGGAACGGCGGCAAAAGAATTGATTGAAGAAGTGGGGGATTTAGATTTTTTGTTGGTGTGTGTGGGCGGTGGCGGTTTGATTTCAGGTAGTGCAATAGCTGCTCATCACCTATCACCAACCTGTCAAATTATTGGTGTTGAACCCAAACTGGCGGACGACGCGACCCGATCGTTTCTGTCGGGAAAATTACAGCGTACAGAAAAAACAAATACGATTGCCGATGGTGCCCGATCGAAATGTTTAGGTGAATTGACGTTTCCCATTGTCTTAGAACAAGTTCAAGATATGGTGACGGTGAGTGATGCCGCTATTGCCCGATCGATGTTTTATTTGTGGGAACGGTTAAAAATTGTAGTGGAACCGACGGGGGCATTGGCAGCAACGGCACTTTTGGAAGGCATTGTTAATCAACCAGGGGCGCGAATTGGAGTGATTGTTAGTGGCGGCAATGTAGATCTCAAACAAATGCCAACCTATTGGAGCAAAGCATTTCCTAAAGAGAAAACTACAGCCAAACGACCTTGGACTTGGGAATTGTCGTGATTAGTGACTAAATGAGCAACTAAATGAGCATTTAATACTATCAATAATTCATTGCTTCGATAATCTCTGATCGACCAAGGGTGATCGTCTTTTTCATAAACCACTTACGAATGAATTGTGGACTAATAGCGAAAGTCCCTTCGAGCCTAGGAACGTCTTTAGGTGAAGCATTTTTTTAAATTTTGCAGCATAATAGAGCAAATTCTAAATGTGCTGGCAAGATTACTATGGTGATTGAGTGGGGCTTGCTTGGTGGGGTTGCGGTTAAGGCTGCGGTGAGTTCTGGAGCAGCAAAGCTGGCAGGGATTGGAGTGGAGAAGGGAAAGACAAAGATTTTCCCGGGGGAGTTAGAGAAGGCCGTGGCTGCGGGGATTGCGGCGGCAAAGGCTGAGGACGATTTGTATCCACCTTCGCAACATTTGTTCTATCGCTGTTATGAGAACGATCGCGATGAACTATTAGCCAAAGTCATTGAACATTCAGCAACACTCGCGGAGTTGCGCAAACCTTTGGAGGAGAGTGGCAATATTGAGGTTGATTGTTTGGTGAAAGTTTTTGAGTTAGTTGCGGCGGAGTTAAAGCTGCAACTGATGGCTGGGAGTCTGGAGCGGTGGGTTAGGAAATTTGCGGAGACTTATTTCGATCGGACGAAAGCGGCGATCGTTTTTCAAGTGGCGAAGGAGCAATATCTCAAACAATTGGCTCAACGGGTCGATGATGTAGAGTTTGTCGGGATTGCGGTGGCTGGAGATGAGGTTGAGAAGCAGGAGGGTTTGGCACAGATTTTTGTCATGCCAGATGTGCGGGAAGAACTACGCTCTAATTTCCGGCAAGCAGATTTGTTCAGAAATCAGCATCCAAGACGAACTATACCCATTCCTCCTGGACAACCAAGACCTATTGCCGGGTTGAGTTACGTTCGCCCTGGAGAACCAAGACCCATTGCAGAGGGCAAGTTTAATCCTTCAGCACCTCCCTTTAAGAAGCCTCCATTACCATATGACTGGAGGAATATTGATCAACAAGCTGAACTTCTGGAAGAACAAAAAGAATGGGCGATGCGCGATCGTAGTTTTCCAAGAATCCCCGCTCATAAAGTATTGAATCAAACTAAAAATAAAGCAGTCTTGTTGGGTGCGCCCGGATCAGGAAAGACTACTTTGGCGAGTTATTTTGCATTGATGTTGACAGGGAAGAATGATCCGACTCAAATTGGGTTTGAAGCGGATGAGGATTGGTTGCCCGTGGTCGTGCGGATTCGGGATTGGGTTTTGCAGCCAGGAATGGGATTACTGACATATTTGCGGTGGCATGTGCAGGAAAATCTTTTTTCTGGATCAGAAGTAAAGGCTTTGCCTGTGGGATTTTTTGAGCATTGGCTCGATCGCGGGAAGGCTTTAATTTTGTTGGATGGGTTAGATGAGGTGGTAGATGAGGCACAGCGGCAAAAGGTTACAAAAGAGATTGAGACGTTTCTACATTTGTATCGGGACAATCCGGCAGTGATTACGTCACGCCCGGCAGGCTATCGGAGGGACACATTTACTGATGAGTTTCCGCATTATACGTTGGAGCCATTTGATAAAAAGCAGCAGGATGCCTTTATTGAGCATTGGTATGACAGTCGGGTGCCGAATGATAAGGCGAAGGCCGATCGATTGAAGGCAAATTTGCGGAAGGCATTTAAGGGGAACGATCGGATTCAACTGTTAGCAGAAAATCCATTGCTATTGACGATTATCGCGTTGATTCATCGCTATCAGTCGGAATTGCCACGACGGCGGTTTAAGTTGTATGAGAAGGCAGTGGAGACATTATTGACGAGTTGGGATAGTGGGAAGGAACTCAAACATGAGGAATATAAAAATAATGGCAAAAAACTTGAGCTATTAAAGCCCGGTGATTTTCTGTGTATTTTGAATAAAGTAGCATATTGGATTCATTGTCAAGGTGGTACAGGAGATTCAGAAGGCGGAACATTGATTAATAAAGATGAACTAATCCGTCAATTGAGCAAAGAGATTCGTAAGATTAGATCCTCTTGTCAACCTCATGAAGCGAGAAATGAAGCTAATTTTTTCTTGGCTGAGTTTATCCGAAAACGAACAGGATTATTGAATGAACAAGGAACTGATCAATATGCTTTTGTTCATAAAACATTTCAGGAATATCTGACCGCTGAAGAAATCTATTATCAGGCTGACTATGAAGATGATACAGAAATCATTTTGGGACACTTCCAAAAACATCTACATGATCAGCATTGGCGAGAAGTTTTATTGCTACTGATTTCAAAATTAAGCGGACGTAAGGCAGAAAAGGCGATTCGGAAGATTTTGAATGCGGGGAGTGAGTATGAGAAGTGGTTACATCGAGATTTGTTGTTTGCGGGTTGGTGTTTGACGGAAGACCCGGCGGATTTGAAAATGGCTGCACCGGAATTGGTTGGGGAGATACTCGATCGGTTAGTTGAGATCGAGATTTGGGATACTGAACGAAATGGTACTAAGGCGAGAGAAGAAGTATCTAAAATAATTCATCGTTTGGGCGGAACGGCTTTTGAATCGGAGATTTGGGAGCGATTGAATGATCATGCGGGAACGAACGATCAATTCAGATTGCTTGGATTTCAGGCTTCTTTGGGGCAGGAGGAAAGGGCGATCGAAACATTGTTCAGTTTACTCAAAGGTGATGATTTTTCTTTTGTAAGTTCTAGCGCGGCAGTATCGTTAGGTCAATTGGGGAATGCATCAACGCAGGTCGTGGCTGGATTACTCAGCTTACTCAACGATGATTCTTCTAGTGTGCGTTCTAGCGCGGCGCTATCATTAGGTCGATTAGGGAATGCATCAACGCAGGTCGTAGCTGGATTGCTAACCTTACTCAACGATGATTCTTCTAGTGTGCGTTCTAGAGCAGCACTATCATTAGGTCAATTGGGGAATAGATCAACAGCGGTTCTGGCGGCATTGCTAACCTTACTCAAAGGTGATAATTCTTCTAGTGTACGTTCTAGCGCGGCAGCATCGTTAGTTGAATTGGGGAATCCATCAACAGAGGTCATCGCGGAATTATTCAGCTTACTCAAAGATGATGATCCTTTTGTACGTTCTAGCGCGGCAGCATCGTTAGGTCAATCGGGGAATGGATCAACAGAGGTCATCGCTAAATTACTCAGCTTACTCAAAGGTGATGATTCTTCTTTTGTGCTTTCTAGCGTGGCAGAATCGTTAGGTCAATTGGGGAATGCATCAACAGAGGTCATCGCTAAATTACTCAGCTTACTCAAAGATGATGATTCTTCTAGTGTGCGTTCTAGTGCGGCAGCATCGTTAAGTCAATTGGGGAATGCATCAACACAGGTCGTGGCTGGATTGCTAACATTAGTCACAGATGATAATCCTTTTGTACGTTATGGCGCGGCAGCATCGTTAGGTCAATTGGGGAATAAATCAACGCAGGTCGTAACTGAATTGCTAACCTTACTCACAGATGAGAATCCTTTTGTACGTTATGGCGCGGCAGAATCGTTAGGTCAATTGGGAAATGCATCAACGCAGGTCATGGCTGGATTGCTAACCTTACTCACAGATGATGATTCTGATGTGCTTTCTAGAGCGGCATCATCATTGATTAAATTAGGAAATGCATCAATGCAGGTCGTGGCTATATTGCTCAGATTACTCAAAAATGATAATTATTTTATGCGTTGTATCGCGGCAGAATCATTAGGTCAATTGAATCAGAAAACTCAAACTGTTCTTCCCGAAATAGTGCAATGGATTGAGACTCAACCTGATGATGTTCCCATTGGAGAGGCGATCGATGCGTTATGGGCAATGATTGAATGAAGAATTGAGGATGGATAAGACGATCGCTATTCACCCTAATCAATCAACCGATCGAATTCTAATGTTTGGAAAAACTGAAATGTCTCCTCTACATCATCATCAGGAAGAGTAGCGATCGTTCTTTTAATGTCATAAACAAAGATTTTATATATTTCTAACGTTATTTGCTCGCCTTTTTTACATTAATTTCTTCAGATAACACCTGAACTGCTTTGCTAAATTGTGGATCGGCAGGCGTT
>JAYUEU010000241.1:0-9246 GCA_043739065.1 Synechococcales cyanobacterium
TTGCCATAAAGCTTCTCTAGTTGTTCGCGGGTTAAGGGCAACGAAATATCTGGCTCGATTCCTTTGTGGCTGATGTCGGTGCCATTGGGCGTGTAGTAATGAGCAATGGTGACCGCCAACCCGGAACCATCGGACAGAGGATGAACCGACTGAACCAATGCCTTACCAAACGTCTGAGTGCCAATGATGGTAGCGCGTTTGTTGTCTTTGAGTGCGCCCGTCAAGATTTCGCTGGAGCTAGCTGAATTCTTATCCACCAGCACCACAAGGGGCAAGTTGCTAATGGCGGTACGATTCGCCACCAGTTCTTCGCTGCCGCCTTTGCGATTGACGGTTTTGACAATGCCGCCTTCATCCATCCACATCCGAGAAATTTCAATACTAGACTGCAAGAGTCCACCGGGATTTCCACGCAAGTCTAGAACAAATCCATCGACCTTATCGTTCTGGAGAACTTTAATAGCTTGACGCATTTGGTCTGCGGCATGGCTACTAAATTCACTCATGCGCATAAATCCAACCCGAGTTGGTCCTTCTTGGGCCACGCTGTAGCGAACAGCTTGAAGCTCAATTCTTGCACGGATTAATGGGAAATTAATCAGGTTGCCATCGCGCTCGATTTTCAAGGTGATAGGTGTGCCACCTTTGCCCCGAATCAAGCTGGATGCATCTTCGACACTCATGCCCTTGGTGGTGCGGCCATCAATGAACAGGACTTTATCATTCGATCGGATGTCAGCGCGGGAAGCGGGCGAATTTGGTAGCGGTTCAACGACAGTAAGAACTTTAGTTTTTGCGTCTGCTTCTAACCGAATTCCGACCCCTTCGAGATCCCCAGAAGTTTGGCTGGTGAGTGATTCAAATTGCTTCGCATCCATGAACCGAGTGTAGGGATCATCTAGCAGCTTGAGAGCCTTACGAAGTGCACCATAGGCTTGTTCTTTGGAGTTGTAATCGGGGGTAATCAAGCTGGTGCGGACGGCTTGCCAGTCATTTTTGTTGAAGGATCCATCAACATATTCTCGATTGACAATTTGCCAAGCTTCATCAAGGACGGCTTTTGGGCTGTCTTGTTGCCATGCGGCACGGACGGGAAAGGTAGGACTAATCAGGGTTCCGGTGGCGGCCACGATCGCGAGACCTGTGGACAACAATGAGGCACGGAGAAAAGACTTGCGAATCATAGAGAAGTCACCGGAGAGTGAAGGGGGAAGAGCTAGCACAAATACAGAGTTTCCCACTGAGGGAAGAATCTGACGAACTGATAGACGGGGTGAAGAATGCGGTTAGGAGTTTAATTTCTAGATGAAATTTTTAAATTTTCTAATTGTTCTCTTGAGATTATTGACCAGGCTAGACCACTTACAAGGCTAAAAGTTACAAGGCTATGAGATGAAACGAAGGTGATGCAAAGGCCAGACCTGGATAGCGCGATGTTTGAATCATAATGCTTACTAGAATCTAATACTTAGTATAGGGTACATAAAAATATTTAGATTCCTGAATTCTCTGTGACAATTTTTAAAGTGGAAGGCATGATGGAGAAGGGCTGCTCACAAACAGTTCAGGGGTTGTCATAATTAGCTTTAATTAATAAATTTGTGCCTAACCATGTCATATCTAAATCAATTTTCTTGGATTTTATCTGGGTTGATAAAAGTGACGATCGGGGCGGTGGCGATCGCGGGCATCATCAAACTTCAGCAACCCCAGCTTCAACAACTATCAGCCAGAGAGGTGGCATCACCTGAGGATCAACGTCAAGAGGCCTTAAATCTATCGCTGATGAGCCGATCGCCGAGTTTTGGTTTTGATAATGTTTTGGCGGATTGGGCGTTTTTAAATTTTGTGCAATATGACGGAGATACGGCGACCCGGAAGGCGGTGGGCTATCGATTGGCTCCACAATATTTTGAGATGATTACTCGTCTGGATCCGCGTTTTGTGGATAGCTATGTTTTTCTCAGTGGCATTATGTCCTACCAAATGGGAATGCCCAAGGAGGCGATCTCTCTAATGAGTCGTGGGACCAGCGCCCTGACTCCTAACGACCATCCAAGGGCTTTTTTAGTGTGGCGATTGAAAGGATTGGATCAGCTTTTGCTGGTGAACGATTTGGAGGGATCTCAGTTTTCCTATGACCAAGCGGGGGACTGGGCGCTGGCTTCAAGTGATGCATCTACTCGGCAAGCGGGGCCAATTTTTAAACAAACGGCGGAGTTTATTCGGACGGATCCGAACAATAAGACTGTGCTGCTGTGGTCTTGGAGTGCGATTTACGATCAGGCGGTTGCGATGCGAGATCAGGTGACGCAGGCACGGGCGAGAGAGATGATGATGAATATTGGGGCGATCGAACGCAACGACGAAAAGGGCAATATCTATTTTGAATTGCCACCAAAGCCTAAGTCTGAACTAAAGTCTAAATCTGACCCCACTGCGCCCCCAACGGCTAGTCCCACTCCAGCGACCCAGCCTAGCCCTACGGCAAAACCTTCAATTTAATGAGAGACTGGCATAGTACAGAGACTCTTTTGCGCTGTGTCTATCTAAATGTCTACCCCAAATCCTATTCCAAACCCCAAGTCCAATTTGCCTGCAATCGCCGCTCCTGATTTGCAATCTGTCAGTAAAACGGTCGCGAGTCTGTACGATACCTATCCGTTTCCACCAGAGCCGCTGGTCGATTCTCCGCCTCCGGGTTATAACTGGCGCTGGAATTGGGACACGGCTTATAACTTTTGTGCGGGACGTAAACCTGATCGGCAAGATATTCGGATTTTAGATGCGGGCTGTGGGACGGGCTGTGGGACAGAATATTTGGTGCATTTAAATCCAGAAGCCCAGGTGACGGCAGTGGATTTGAGTCCGGGGGCGTTGGATGTGGCGCGGGAACGCTGTCGGCGGAGTGGGGCGATCGGGGCAGATTTTCAGCATTTAAGTTTGTTTGATGTGGATCAGTTGCCGGGTCAATTTGACATGATCAATTGTGTGGGGGTGTTGCACCATACTCCAGACCCGATTCGTGGGATTAAGGCATTGGCGGACAAGTTAGCTCCGGGCGGCATTTTTCATATTTTTGTCTATGGGGAGTTGGGTCGTTGGGAAATTAAATTGATGCAGGAGGCAATAGCCCTGTTGCAAGGGAATAAACGCGGGGATTACCGAGATGGTGTCGCACTTGGACGAGAGGTGTTTGCGACCTTGCCAGAAGGAAATCGGTTGAAGCAGCGGGAACTCGATCGGTGGGCGATGGAAAACCACAAAGATGAATGCTTTGCAGATATGTATGTGCATCCGCAGGAAATTGATTACAACGTCAATACAGTATTAGATTTTGCAGCGGCATCGGGTTTAGATTTTGTTGGGTTTTCTAATCCAAAGCTATGGCAACTCGATCGTTTAATTGGTAAGTCTCCCGAATTATTAGAACGGGTTAAAACGATGAGCCAGCGCGATCGTTACCGATTGGCAGAGATTCTAGATCCTAGTTCATTTACCCATTACGAGTTTTTCTTAAGTAAACCACCGCTCGCGAAATTGGATTGGTTGAATGATAATGATTTGCTGAATGCTATTGCTGAACGAAGTCCTTGTATGGAAGGCTGGGAAAGTAAGATGATTTTTAATTGTGATTATCAAATTGTGAATTTGAGTGATCAGGGATTTGAATTTCTGAAAGCCTGCAATGAGAATACATCTGAAACTGTTGGCAGTATTGCTTCGAGTGTAGGAATTGGCTTGGAAGAGATTCGATCGTTACAGAATCAGCAATTAATTTTGTTAACCCCCAATTAATTCAACGAATATCAGATGGATTTCCGAATTGTAGTTCTTCTTTTAGATACTTTCGGAACCCATTGGATAGCAATCATATCGCGAATTTCTCGATCGAAAAAATCGATCGCACGGGCTACGGCTTCTTGATCTGTGCAGCCATTGGCAAGTGATTCAGTTCTGAGTTTTTCGTGTTTACTGAAATGGATTAAAAATAGTTCTTTTAAAACATCATTACTAATGTCTCGATTAATAATGGATGTCATTTCTAGTAACTCATCATACCGATCGGGATTCAAGCGCACGTAGGGGCTATCTTTCCAAAATTTAGTTGGATGTCCCTGATAAATAGTAATCAAGTCTTGTCGTTTCATATCTTACGTCCCTAAAATCTGCTCCAGCATATCGTAAGGTAGTACTTCTCTCAAGAATGCCCGATCGCCTGCTAAACTAAGATTAAGCAAAAATGTAAAGTTAAACACTTTGAATACTAATTCATAAATTATGGAATGGACTGCTGAAGCTGAAGCAAGGCTTAAAGAAATCCCGTTTTTCGTGAGACCCGGTGCACGAAAAAAGATTGAGAAGCTTGCTCAAGAGATGGGAGAGGTTTCAATTACGGCGGAAATTTACGATAAAGCAAAGGCTAAGTTTGGTGAGAAGAAGTAATCCTTCTAACCCGTTTGAAACAAACTGAGCCTATGGGCATGGACAAGCTGTTCTAACAAGAAAAGTCCGCCAACTGAATTCCCAGTTTCATCAATCGCTGGACTATAGACTGCGATCGCTCCTGCTTTGGGTACGATCGCAATCAATCCACCGCTGACCCCAGATTTGATCGGCAGTCCAATGCGCATGGCATACTGGCTCGATCGCTCGTATAGGCCACAGGTCATCATTAGACTGTTAACAATGTGCTGATCTTGAGACGAAATAATTGGATGAGGCAGCGCAATCAAAAGACCTAAACGAGCTAAATCTACAACGGTGCCTGATAAACAGCAAATTTGGTTATAGGTTTCAATCACCAAATCAATATCATCCAGATATCCGGCCCGCTTTAATAAATTTGCGATCGATCGGTTCGTTTCATTGCCGAGCGATTCTACTGAAGCCAGCATTTCGTGATCTAGCATCAGATCACAGCCCGCAGATTTGTTCAGCCAATATCGCAAGGATTCACAGCGCGATGTTGGACTATTTCCAGGTAATAGCGAGGCTAAAAAAATTGCCCCACTGTTGATCATGGGATTACGAGGACGGCCCCGATCGGCGGAAAGCTGGGCAATGGAATGAAACGGTTGATCGGATGGCTCAATTCCAACTTTGGAAAAAATCGCCTCACGACCCACCCGCGTCAGCAGAAAAAGCAGGACAAACGGCTTAATTAAACTCATCAAAACGAATGATTTTGAGGCATCACCAAAGTCAACAGATGACGACTCGGTTTGAATTGTAACTGCCAAAAGATCGGGTTGAACCTGAGCTAGATGAGGAATATAAGTCGGGAGTTTCCCCAATCGAGCCTGAACTTGAGTTACGGTCAGCCACTGATTTAAATGCGCCTCGGTGATTTCATTCAGACGATCGCCCGCATTCAATATCACATGTCTCGATTCCCCTACGTGATTTAATTTCATCATGCTATGAGACGGCAATCTCCGATCACTAGTCATCGCGCCCCCTGATCTTGGCCATTGAACGGCTGAATCCACTGCGCCGTTAGGGCAAAATCTAACACCAATGCTGCGACTCCAAACATAACAAAGCTCTCCACAATGGCAATCCCCACGGCCCAAAGATTGGCGCGATAAACCCAAAAAAGTTCGGCTTGAGCCAGTCCACGAACTAAGGCAAAGGCTCCGATCGCACCCGATTTTAAATGCTCATCCTGACCTTTGCTAACTAAATGGCGATAGGTAATGCCAAAAAGTCCACCCGAAAAACCCGCTATAGAAATATCCAATCCGATCGTGGGCACACGCATAAATTCAGGATTGACCACCGCACCCATGCCCGCGATTACAACGATCGCGAGTCCAGCTAGGATGCCTGCTTTGACAGATTCAAGGCGCTCATATTGCTTGTAGTCCTGCTTCGTATCATATTCTTGCTTCGTTCTCACTCGTCACCTTCATCCTGTTATCATGATCAGTAATATTTGTTGTGTATTGTAAGCGAGACATTAAGACTATGGATATTCTGTCGTTGGGTTGGGCGGGAATGTTGGCGGTATTTACCTTTTCGATCGCCATGGTCGTCTGGGGCCGCAACGGGATTTAAAGCTTCATGAGTAGTTCACTGTTCACGACGCTTGAATTGGTTGCTGCGGTATTAATGGGATCCATTACCGTCGGAGTGATCTACATTACTACGTCCGAATGGCGCGATCGTCGTCGCCGAGAAGATGAAGCTCGCAAAGCACGACGGCGATAATTTCAAGCAAGCAAGTTACGGCTTAAGTTATCAGACCATCAACAAAAAGCCCCGATCGGAAATCTCGATTGGGGCTTTTTGAGTTCAATCTAAATCCAGAGGCTTACTTCACTTGGGCAAACCCAGATGCTAGTTCATCGCCATAGGCTTCTTCACCATGCTCGTTGATGTCGAGACCTTGGTATTCCTCTTCTTCCTTCACACGCAAAGGCATCACCAAACTCAAGAGTTTCAGAATGGCGAAAGTGCCAACGCCTGCTATGACATAGGTAATTCCGATCGCGGCAAGTTCAACACCGAGTTCGCTAAAATTGCCTTTCAGCACACCATCTTTACCGGCTGAATTAACTGCCGTGTCTGCAAAGACTGCTGTCAAAATTGCACCGACGGTTCCGCCAACTCCATGAACTGGGAAGGTATCAAGGGAGTCGTCAAACTGAAGTTTTGCTTTTAGGCTGACGGCAAAAAAGCAGCAAGTTGAGGTAATTGCACCAATCAAAAGTGCAGACAAAGGAGAGACAAATCCGGCAGCGGGTGTAATGCCGACGAGTCCAGCGACAATCCCAGTTGCAATTCCAATAGCTGTCGGATGACCGCGCAAGACCCACTCCAGAATCACCCAAACCAACCCTGCGGTACAGGCAGAAAGCGCCGTAGTGGTCACAGCAGCAGCAGCTAAACCACCCGAAGCTAGCGCACTGCCCCCGTTGAACCCAAACCAGCCGAAGAACAGAATGCCTGCGCCCAGCAAGACAAAAGGTACGTTGTGAGGTGGAGCAGGTTGATTAGGATAGGTTTTACGTGGACCGAGAACCCAAGCCGCCACTAGGGCCGAGACCCCAGAGCTGATATGGACAACAGTTCCCCCGGCAAAATCTAGGGCACCTATACCGCCGTACAAGCCGAGGAATCCACCCTTTGCCCAGACCATGTGGGCAAAAATGGGATAGAGAATACTGGACCAAAGCACGATGAACCAGAAATAAGCTTTGAAGCTCATCCGCTCAACGATCGCCCCTGAAATCAAAGCTGGGGTGATGATTGCAAAGGTCATCTGATACAGCATGAACAGCTGATGGGGAATGGTTCCAGCATAGGAAACCACTTCTGGAGGATTCGATCCGGCCAGATATCCTGTCGTATCCAAACTAACTCCGTTCAAGAAAGCCCACTGAAAACCTCCAATGAACGCATTTCCGGGTGCGAAGGACAAGCTATAGCCGAATAGTGCCCAGCTTACTCCGACAATACCCATCAGAATCAGCGACATCATCAAGGTATTCAACACATGCTTGGCACGGACGAAGCCACCGTAAAAGAACGCCAGTCCCGGTGTCATGAAGAGAACCAGAGCCGTCGAAATCAGCATCCAGGCCGTATCTGCATTAGACAGCGCCCCGTCTGCGGCTTTTTGGGCAGACGCCGCCGTGGGTGCATCGGCAGCCCAAGCGAGATCTCCAATCATAGGCAGAAGAAGCAAGGCGATCGCCACCAAGCCTATTTTAGAAATAAAATTCAACACGCTCACAACCTTCCGAACCACACAAAGAATGATTACACAGACAAAGAGACTAGGAAATTCCCAGAACTCTGAAGAGAATACATCAGTAACCTTGCAAAAAGGATAAAGAATTTTAATTCAGATATAGAGTGAAACCCGCCTGATCATTGAATTTCACCAATTATGAAGCCTAAATTCTGTATTCTGCGGTACATTTTTATTCTCAGCCATGGGAGCTTCGGGTGAATTCTCGCTAGGGGAAAGGTTTTCAGCTTAATTAGAACATCCGTTTTTTCTTGTAAATGTTAGAACAACCCAAAGCTATTTTGTTACGTAAATCTCCGAAGAGTGCCCTAGGTAACAAAACCGATCGCAGACTTAACAGAGCGATCGGTTGTCGAGATTTAAGGATAGTAAAGGAGAATATCAAATTAAAAAGCCTAGGATTATAAAACCCTAGGCTCACCCTTAAAAAACGGTCAGATTGATCACATGAGTCGATAGGTTTCGATCGTGATTTTTGGGAAACGACTTAACCGTTCAGACTTTAGTCCATGATTTGGATCATTTATTAGAGTGAAGTCAAGACAAGTCTTAAGATGGTGCATTGGCCATATCAAAAAGAACAGTGGTCATATACCGATCGGCCCAAGCGGTTCCAAAGGCTTTTTCTAAGACCCGTCTCGTCTTGTCATTTTCCTGTTGACGCGTGCAGTAGTAACTCTGGGCCGCCACAATTTCATCGCTGCGTTCGGGGGTGGGCAAAGTCTGGATGGCGAGGTGACAGTGAAGCTCTAGATATTGGGTGACGCGATCGACGAAAGTGAGTTCTTCCTCGGCTCCGTCTGGATGGATAAATAAACAATAGGGTGAAAAGATGTCGCCCCACATCGGAAACGTGCGAACCTTTTTGAATTCCGATTCAGGTAGTGCTTCTAGCGCTTCACTGTAGGATAACGGGAGGGTCCGATCGCCACTGATAGGGGAAAGATCTGCAATAGCCATACTGATTCCGGCTCGTCCCGCGACTAAATCAACGCCAAACATTGGTAGCGCGTAGTCCGATCGGGGAAACATGACGCAATGGAGAATATCTAGGCCGTTACCGATTTTAGCCAGTTCTAAATGCAGCTTACGAAACTGAGGCGTTTGGTAGCACTTGTTCTCAATCACAAGCCGCTCTCCCTCCATCCGACCTTCCACGTAGCCCAAATCTTCAGGTAGAAAATAGGGCTTTAGATCTAGGGATTTGGTCCAGATAGCATCAATCCGATCGGCCAATTGGCGGATCGTCATGTTCTGTTCATTACGAAGCGAAGTAGCAGGTGTCATGGCAGGTGTCATGGTGCAGTAGAGTCTAAACTTAATCCTAACCATACCGTTTGGTGAGAGCGGATTCTACAATACAAACGACTTTGACACTCCCCGGCGTGAACGCACGGGGATTCTTGGTTCTATGATCTGACTTGCTCTGACAGGTTTGCACCAATCAAAGTAGCGGCCTGATCTCCCCAAGCGTTGCATGAGTCTAG
>JAYUEU010000242.1:0-8534 GCA_043739065.1 Synechococcales cyanobacterium
TAAAATGTGGCGGTTAATCTCTGCTCAACAATGAGCTTGTTTGATCGTCACTATGACTTCCCAATCCTCCGACAGTCCAACCCCTAAAGCACCCTTCGCCATCACAACACCGTTGTTTTACGTCAACGACGTGCCCCATATTGGCAGCGCTTACCCTACGATCGCCACCGACGCTATTGCCCGTTTTCAGCGAATGCGAGGGGATGAGGTTCGGTTTATCACGGGGAGCGACGAACATGGCCAAAAGATTCAACGCACAGCAGAGGCCAATAACCGCACGCCCCAAGCCCACTGTGATGAGATTGTCGGTGCATTTAAAGCACTGTGGGAACGGCTCGACATCAAATACGATCGGTTCATTCGTACCACAGACACCCGTCATGCCGCCATTGTCCGCGAGTTCTTTCAACGCGTCTGGGAAAAAGGCGATATTTATCTCAGCCAACAAAAAGGATACTACTGCGTTTCCTGTGAAGAATTTAAGGACGAAAAAGACCTATTAGAAGGCAAACGCTGCAACATTCACGTCACCAAAGAAGTCGAATGGCGGGATGAGGAAAACTATTTCTTTCGGTTGTCAAATTATCAAGCCGCCCTCGAAGCGCTCTATACCGATCGGCCAGATTTTATCCAACCGGAAAGCCGTCGCAATGAAGTCATTAATTTCGTCAAACAAGGATTACGCGACTTCTCGATTTCTCGGGTTAATTTTGATTGGGGATTCCCAGTTCCAGAGGATCCCAATCATGTCATTTATGTTTGGTTTGATGCGCTACTCGGATACTTGACCGCGCTTCTCGATGAAGAAGATGAACCCACCTTAGCGAATGCCACTAAACACTGGTATCCCCACCATACTCACATCATTGGAAAAGACATTTTGCGCTTTCATGCCGTGTATTGGCCCGCGATGTTGATGTCTGCCGGATTATCTTTGCCAGGACGAGTCTTTGGCCATGGATTTTTCTTAGATAATGGGGTAAAAATGGGTAAAAGTAGCGGGAATGCAATCAATCCGGATTTGTTGCTCGATCGTTACGGAAGCGACGCAATGCGGTACTACTTCTTAAAAGAGATTAAGTTTGGTCAAGATGGATCGTTTGAAGAAACACGATTTGTAAATATTCTTAATGCCGATTTAGCCAATGATTTAGGTAACTTACTAAACCGGACCTTGAAGCCTGCAATTAAAAATGGTGCTGGAGCGGTTCCAAATCTCAGCGGCATAGATATTCCTGACACTAATCCATTGAAAATAATGGGATCAGATTTAGGCGATCGGGTGACAGCCTCCTATGAAGCCCTCGCATTTCATGATGTCTGTGAAGCAGTACTAGAGATAGTTCGGCTTGGAAATCGCTATATTGATGAGCAAGCACCTTGGACACTTTATAAACTCGGTAAGACCGATCCACAAAAGCATCAAGACGCTGAACAAGTCACCTATAGCATTTTAGAATCAGTTCGATTAGCCGCTTATTTGCTCGCACCGATCGTCCCCAATATCAGCACTCGTATTTATGAACAGTTAGGATATAGTGTTAACTTCAATGACGCTCCTTTAATAGATGTATCGAATGTATTCTCCACTCATTCGACATGGGGAATACTAAAACCAATGCAAATCTTAGGATCTGCTCAGCCCGTTTTTCAGAAACTTGAACTCCCGATCGTTGTTGAATCTGTACTAAATCTGTAGATTCAGCATCCATAATGAATGAACATTTGTAACAGGCATATGATGAGTGCTATATAGGGAACTGAATTGTTTCCAAACTGCCCAATTCATTAAAACGTCTGCATAATAACAGAGGCATAATTAAAGTGTTGAATAATCACAATCTTTCAACTGAACATGAGGCGATGTTCTCCCCCGAACATGTGCTTGAAAACCGGGGCCGAGTGGCTATTTTCATTGATGGTTCCAATCTCTTCTATGCAGCCTTGCAGCTTGGAATTGAAATTGACTACACAAAACTGCTCTGTCGTTTAACGGGTGGATCTCGTTTGTTAAGAGCATTCTTCTACACTGGGGTCGATCGTACCAATGAAAAGCAGCAGGGGTTCTTGTTGTGGATGCGACGCAACGGCTATCGGGTCATTTCAAAGGATCTCGTTCAACTTCCCGATGGCTCGAAGAAAGCTAATTTGGATGTTGAAATTGCTGTGGATATGATGTCGCTTGTAGGGTCCTACGACACAGCAGTATTAGTGAGTGGAGATGGAGACCTGGCCTATGCCGTTAATGCGGTGAGCTATCGCGGGGTTCGCGTTGAAGTCGTCAGCCTACGATCGATGACCAGTGATAGTTTGATAAATGTGGCCGATCGATATATTGATCTAGACACAGTTAAAGAAGACATTCAGAAAACTCAACGTCCCTACACCTATCGTCCGCTATCCACAGCAGGCGTGGCCGTAGAAGAGGAAAACTAGTCTTAGCTAGTGAGTAATCAGACATAGGCTATAAGATTAGAGAGAGCGCAAATCGCGCAGATAGAATCTCCTAGTTCTATAGTCTTTTTTATTGATATCGCGTTCTAATAATATTTGCACTAAATATTAATAATCTGTGGAGTCGAACTCAGTTGAAACCTTTGGGCCGATCGGGACAAATCATTGCAGGAATAGTGTTGCTAGGGGCGATCGCTAGTGGCATTTATTGGATCTTTCAGCCTAAACAAAACGGCTTAAAATCCAGTTCAGGAGGCGATGCAGGCTTAATCGATCCAAGTTTAAAATTGGATGATTTAGTCCTAGAACAAGCCGGAGATGATGGACAGTTGCTGTGGAAACTTAAAGCCAAAAAAGCGACCTATAACCGCGATAAAAAAGAAGGCGAGATTCTAGATCTAAGCGGAGAGCTGTATCAAGATGGCAAGCCCGCCTTTAAAATTTCGGCCAAAAAAGGATCAATTGTGGGCGACGGAAAAATTTTGATGCTGAAGGAGAATATCGTAGCGGTAGCGATAAAAGATGGCGTGGAGCTGAAGGGCAACGACATGGAATGGAAGCCCAAAGAAGACTTAATGACCATCAAGAATAAGTTCACCGCCACCCATAAAAAAATTAACCTAGAAGCCAAAGAAGGTGAATATTTTAGTCGCAAACGTCAAGCGAATTTGTCAGGAGCAATTGTTGCAAATGTCAAAGAACCCAAACTTAAACTTCAAACCGAAAAACTCACTTGGCTCCTCGAACCTGAAACAATTGAAAGCAATTCACCGATCGCAATTGAACGAACACCAGAGAAAGGAATTGTCGATCGAGCAAAGGCTGAAAAAGGCTCCTACAATCTCAAAACAAATGTGGCTAAATTAGAAACTAACGTCACGATCGCAATGGCTAAACCGAATTTGAATGTTACAGGTCAAGAACTCACTTGGGATACCAAACAGCAAATTATCATGGCCCCAAAACCCATGACTGCCTTTAGTCCAGCAGACCAAGTAACACTTAGTGGCGATCGGGGTGAAGTCAAGCTTAAGGAACGCATTGCCTATTTAAATCAAAACGTCAAAGGCTCAAGTCAAAAAAATCAATCCAATATTTCCACCGATCAGCTCACTTGGTTTCTAGACAGTCAAACCTTTGAAGCAGAGGGGAATATTGTTTATCGTCAAGCTAGCCCTGCGGCAAACCTAGTAGGAAAAAAAGCTAAGGGGAATCTAAATACTCAAGATGTAACCATCAGCGGCGGTAATGAATCTGACAATCGCGTCATCATTGACATTGTTCCGAATAATTTAACGCCATAAATTGCGTCTACGTTTTTTCATTTGATCTGTATGATTTTTTCATTTGAATTGTACCGGCGGTAAATTATCTCCATCTTGATAAAACCAAACCCCATCTTCTTTTACAAATCGCGATCGTTCATGCAATTGGTAGATCGGATCCTTCAACGCCAATCCTCTATATTGCGCTACAAATTCAACGATGCCACGCCGATCGTCCGCTCCACCTTTCTGAGTTTTTAAAACCGTCAATCCTATCCAACGAGTATTCTCAATGGTTTTCAGCAACATTTGCCGATCGGTCTTTTTACGTTTTTTGGGATATTGAGTTTGCATTAAATATTCAACATCGCCCTTACTGTAGGCACTATATCGCGATCTCATGAGGGCTTCAGCCGTTGGAGCAGAGGCTTTTCCTCGCAAATATATTTCGCAGCAATCTACATAACGAGATTGGCTTCCACAGGGACAAAACGGCTGTAGCAACATAAATTAGCTCTCAACGACAGTCTCTAAACAACTATAATGAGAATGGTGCAATTTAATTTTTTTTAGAGCCATTGATTTGTTTGTTGATTTTTTACACTATCCCCCCAATCCCTTACTCCTCTCACAACAGTTCCTATGGACACTCGGAACGGAACTCTCTGTAGTGGGCCGGGATCGGATTCCAAACAATTGTGCCACCGTAGTCGTGAGCAATCATCGCAGTATTATGGATGCTGCAATTTTAATGTCAGCCCTTAATACTCCCATTCATTTCGCTTGCCATCACTACATGGGACAAATTCCGCTGATGAGCGACGTAATCAACCAACTAGGTTTTTTGCCCTTAGACAAACCCAAACAACCCCATACTACTTTCTTCGATCGTGCCAGTCGTCTCCTGCTCAACCATAAAACCATAGGGATTTTTCCTGAAGGCGCTCATCCCATGGTGAAAACCACAACCCCCAATTCCCTGGATAAATTTCAGCGCGGATTTGCCCATCTAGCCCTGCGGACTCCCGTCGAAAATCTAGTCATTCTACCCGTTGCAATCGCCGCCCGTAACGAACTGAACACGAGTTTATTCCCCGTGCGTTGGCTACAATTATTTGATCCATTAGAACCACTATTCGATCGGCCAGATTGGCATCCGTTAGTAGTATATGGTCAAGTTAAAGTAACCATTGGAACACCTATTCCTCTGAGTTTAGCTCAAAAACCCGATTATCATGGGCGCAAAGCATTACGGTGGATTAGAGATCTGACAGAACAATGTCATCAGGACATTCAACAACAACTCCAAGAATCATTCTAGACCGATCGTCTCAATTAGCATATTCAACTCAATCAACTCATGTCAGCCAATCACTTCATTCACTTCTTACCCCCCCAAAAGCCACAACCCCATTTGCCGTTATTTGTCTATTTACCAGGAATGGACGGCACCGGGAAACTCCTCAGATCTCAAATTCCTAATTTAGAACGATCGTTTGATATTCGACGATTGTCAATTCCGGTTGATGACTTGAGTAATTGGGATCAAATGGTTGCGAAGATTGCTGAATTAATTAAGAATGAATTGACCACTGAACATCCCAAACGTAAACTATATCTCTGCGGCGAATCCTTTGGCGGATGCCTTGCTTTAAAACTCACAATACAATTTCCCGAACTCTGCGATCGTTTAATTCTTGTCAATCCCGCATCGTCTTTTAAACAGCAAATCTGGATACGTTGGGGACTATACTTCACTCCCCTATTACCAGCGAGGCTTTATCCATTGTCTTGTATGGCATTACTCCCTCTACTTGCAACTTTAGAGAGAATATCCGTAAGGGACAGTAATGCGTTGCTTAAGGTGATGCAATCCGTTAAATTCAAAAGTGCAATGTGGCGGATTTCCTTACTAGAGCGATTTGATGTCCAAATTCAACAACTCCAGAAAATTACTCAACCGACCTTAATCATTAGTAGTGGCAGCGATCGTCTATTACCCTCCAAAGCCGAAGGAAAACTACTGACTCAATACATTCCCAAAGCACAGATTCATTTAATTCCAGAGGGCGGACATGCGGTGCTATTAGAACGATCGATTGATCTCCATAAAATTTTAAGAACTTGTGCATTTTTACCCTCAACCCCTGCCAACCAAAGCACTAGTGATCTGACTAAATATTCAGTCTAAACAATACGCTTAAGACCAACAAACTTAAGGCTCAGTGAAATCCTAAATCTATCCCAGTGCCATTATGAACTTGCGCAAGTTTCTCATAGTGATGGGCATGGGCAATTAGTTCTTGGGCCTCACTATCGCTGACCTGACTAATGACTTTTCCAGGGACACCGACAACGCGGGATCGGGATGGCACATTTTTAGTCACAACAGCACCCGCACCGATAATACTGCCCGCGCCAACTCGAACGCCATCAAGCACTATAGCGCCCATACCAATCAGGCAACCGGATTCGATATGAGCACTGTGGATGATAGCGCGGTGGCCGATAGTCACGTCAGATTCCAAGATAGTAGGCTGGCCGGGATCGCCGTGGAGAATTGCCCCATCTTGAATATTGCTCCGATCGCCAATGATAATCAATTCCAGATCGCCCCGTAGCACCGCCCCATACCAAACACTAACCCCAACACCAAGCTTAACGTGACCAATGACTGTCGCATTCGGGGCAATGAATGCAGCATTGGCTAAATCAGGGGGATGCCAATAGGTTGGGCCAGAATTAGAGGGAGACATAGGGATTTAGGGAGTTTGTGACAAATTGATAGAGGAGGAATACGGCAACAAATATAGATCGCTATAATAAAGAAGCAACTCAGGTATTCTTAGATATTCTACGAGTTTGCCATCCTCCGGGAACCCGCTTAATATCCTATCTATAAATTTTAGATGATATGAATAGTTTGCTCTTGCAATATCCCATTTATGGCGCTGAAATTCCTTGTCCGCATTGCCGACAAATTATTCCAGCCCTAACTCTGACGGATACCTATCTATGTCCACGTCATGGTGCATTTGAGGCGGATCCCAAAGCGAAGGAACTCGTTCATCTCCAGTCCGGGCGACATTGGCGATTATGGAAGGATGAATGGTATCGCCAACATAATCATCCTGATGGCATTCGATTTGAAATTCATGAGGCGCTCGATCGCTTATATACTCAGGGCTATCGGGCCACAAAGGTAATTATTGCAGCACGCTACCAGGAGTTGGTCAGTACGTATTTAGAACGTAGTACCCCTTGGCGTGAGTCTTTAGATGCTCAAATGCCAAAGCTGTACGGGCTTCCGGTTGCGTTTAGTGTGGAAGCATCGATCGAGCCTCGGTGGGATGTTATTAATTTTGATCTAGAAAAGGAGCCAGGTGCCCCAGTACGGTACCCCTATTTTCGACTTTTGGAGTAGGGCTTAATGCTGCATCATGTCTCAATTCGGACAGCAGATATTTTTAAATCAATCGCATTCTATGAACAACTTGGGTTTCAGGTGAACGATCGGTTTACAGCGGGTACGACCTTGGCCTGTTGGATGGAAGGATTAGGAGGACGATTAGAGTTAATCCAAATTCCTGAACCTAAACCTGCGATCGATGCGTTCTTTGATGAACATTATGTGGGCTATTATCATTTGTCCTTTGATGTGTCAACGATGGGCGTTACTGAGAGTTTGCTAGATTGGTTGACAATTTTCCAAGAGAACTTAGCCACGATCGGTCAGCGGGCGACAGTGTTGCTAGAACCCCAACAACAGCAGATAGGCGATCGATCCTATGAGGTAGCATTTTTGGCTGATCCCGATGGATTGCCGATCGAATTTTTAAGACTATTGAAATAAGAATATTACGATCCGGGAGTATTGGTTAAATACTATTGATCAACTTGGCGAGTTTAAAACAAAAACCGCACCTTTCATTAAAGAAAAGCACGGTTCTTATTAAAACATATCAAAAAAGATAGCTTTAGCCTTTGTTTGCTTTGAAGCTAACGTGATACAAGTAGCCTTTCCAAGGATGGGACTGAACTTCTTGGATCCGTGCGCCTGTGGTGTAATTCAACTCAGGAACATTCAATTCCACCATGCCGCCTCGGCCCGCATCACGGATCAGCAACTCAATAGTCTTTGCATCAACCGTCAATTGAACAGATTCAGTTCCATTGTGACCGTACATCGTCGCAGGAATACGATTCTCGCGGCGTAGTGCGTTGGGTTTGCTACCTTCAGGACGCTTGGTCGCTTCGATTGAAAACTTTGCCATGATGAAACTCTACCTTCGATGTCTTCACTAAATTTTAAACCGCCGTCAAACCCAAACTAGACCCTAAGAAATTATCTTCTTAAATCTATTGTTGAAGTCCGCCGTTTTCGTACAGCAATGCCCGTTTCGGTCCATGAATTGGATCCTCTACGATGATAGTCTGGTCGCGACTGGCCCCAAGGGAAACAATTGCGATCGGAACCGCCATCAATTCGGCCAAGAACTTAAGATAATCCAAAGCTTTCTTCGGCAAATCCGAAAGCGCTCGGCAATCTTCCGTAGAAGTCTTCCAACCGGGAATCGTCTGATAAATCGGAACGCACCGAGCAAAGGCTTTCGCATTAGTCGGAAAATCGTTACAACGCTTACCATCGATTTCGTAGGCTACACAGACCTTGATTTCGTCCAGAGTATCCAGGACATCCATTTTAGTGATGGCCAAACAATCTAGACCATTAATCCGCACAGCATACCGACCGATAACGGCATCGAACCAACCACAGCGACGCTGACGCCCGGTTGTCGTTCCGAATTCGGCACC
>JAYUEU010000243.1:0-13510 GCA_043739065.1 Synechococcales cyanobacterium
TGGAAGTAGCTGTTCAGATTGCGCAACAAACTGCGATCGGATTGGCGCATCTGCACCAATCCGGTGTCTATCATCAGGATATTAAGCCTTCCAACTTACTGCTGACTGAACAGGGTATTCGCATTATTGACTTCAATATCGCAGTCTCTGATCACGACGAAGTCACTGTCAGTGCTGGAACCCGAAAATATTTATCTCCAGATTTCCAGCCAAAACTTGGTCAAACAACAGCCGAGAAGATTGATCGTGATCTCTATGCCTTGGGCATCACTTTTTACGAATGCGTGACAGGCTGTTATCCCTTTGAGGAGCCAAGTCCGCCTCTAGGCAAACTCCCCAGAAATCCAAATGAAGTGCAGGAACTGGAAGAGTTGAGCGATGAGTTGGTGCAGATACTTTTGAAAGTAATTGCACCTAAAAAAGCTGATCGGTTCGCGACCGCAGTCGAATTTTTAGAAGCGATCGCGGCTCTTAGCAGCTTGCGGAAAATTGAAGGACCTGAGGAAGCTGCGCCAGCAAGACTGTTGAGTGATCCCCTCTCCAACAATTCAGAGATTGCAGACCTACCCCAAGAGCGCGTCACGTTAGCTGTAGAACCCGTAGAAAGTTCCCCTCCAAAACAGCCTGAAACCTCCAAGTCGCAGCCTGCCAGCTCTATAGCTGAAGCTGTTAGTTATGCTTCAGTAGTTGATTTGGGAGGGTTGGTCGCCGCAGAAAGTGGTGTTCAGATAGCCTTATTTGATCGCCTGCCTCCAGTAGCTCCTCCTCAGTCCTTGTCTGACACAGACCGAGCACCGAGCAAATTAGTTGTGCTCGATCCCACTGGTCTCTATTCGCCTCCTTCTGAATACATCGAAGTTAGAACTGAAGTGGAGTGGATACAATCCTTTTTTCAGTCAGACAAGCTTTATTGGGTGACAGGCAGAGGCTTGCAGGCTAAACGTCTTTGTGACTGGACGCGCGAATGGCTGAGGGTTTGGAATCAGTTAGATGCCATTTTAGAGGAGAAGCAAAATCCTCGCTCTCGGCTCCAATTCCTGTTTGGCTCCGTCCCCATTCCAGCCGCATGGACTGACCAACAAATGCTTCAGCTTGCTACAGCGATCGATGCTTATCCGCCAGAAAACACGATTGCCTATTTATTGGCGGATCTGATGGAGAGCGACAGCACTAAAGCTGATTTGCCAGTTCGACAGGTATGGTTTGAGTCGCCTTCTCTTTATCACCTAGCTCAATGGCTCTCCATCCAAGTTCCAGATGCCTATAAATCCCTGGAGCGCATCTGGCAAAATCAAGCTGTAGAACAGGCTTCAGAGCTAGCAGATTATTATCAAACAGAAGACAAACTACAACTACTCCGGCAATGGACAGGAATCATTCAGCCCTCAGCTAAAGTAAAAGCGCTGGGGCGCTACCCGTTACCTGTACCCCACTTCCTTGCTAGCGAATTCCGAGCCTTGTGGGAGCGCCAGCTTCTTCGTAACGAAGGTAGGGTAATCGATGAACTGGCTCCTAATCAGCAGTCTGGCATGGAACAGATTGCATCTCTTGCCTACATAATTCTGAAGACTCATCCTAGTTGGATTACCAAAGAGAGAAAACGAAAACTCTCTTCCTACCTCAACGATCAAGAGGTTCGCGATTTAGACAGTCTCCAACCGCCGCTCCAACCGGAACCTCTCGATCTGGATGCAAGTTCTAAAGACGCTATGCAATGGGTGACTGACCACTACTTACCCTTCCGCCGTTGGGATGCTGCCATCAATGCCGCTTCAGTTCGACCTAGAGACAGCGATCGTCTGGCCGATTCTTTTGTAAATTGGATACTCAAACACTATCCGGAACTTAGATTTACTAGCTCTGTTCTAAATTACAGCGTGGCATCTCTCGTCCAAGACCTTTGTCAGAAAACCCCCGTTCTCTGGGTCGTCGTCGATGGCTTGGGATGGCTCGATCATCAGGAACTTCTGGCACATCTGACTCAGAACAGCCGCTTCTCAGTTGAAACTGCCCTCGAACCTCGAATCAGCATCCTACCCACAAAAACCGAGTATGCGAAGTGGAGCCTTTATACTCAACTTTCCCCTAGCCATTCTGCTTGGGTGCCCGACGCAGGTAAAGGCTTTCCAATGATGGGCATTGGACAACGCTATACCGATCGAAAACGGAGTACACTTCATCGAGATCTGAAGCAGAACGCGCATCAACTCTATTGTTGGGATACAGATAAGCTTGACCACCTGTACCATACTGAACAAGATTGGCAGAATCTCTATCAAGTCGAGCGCCCACATGTTCTAGAAGGCATTGCTAAAAACATCGAACATTGTGTGAAGCAGCACCCTAACCCTGAGCATCTCAGGATTGTCATCGCTAGCGATCATGGTCAAATGATCGGGGAAGCAGAACATTTATCTAATTGTCCAGAGGGGCTAGATTTAAAAGGTCGAATGGCGATCGGCAAAACCGATGATCCTCGCTTTGTCGTCTTGGACGCAGAGCGATACGGGTTGCCCCACGACTTGAGTATTGTGCGCGGTGCAGCTTGCCTGAATGCCTTTAGCTACACTGAGAAGAATGAAATTATAGGTTCCCACGGTGGACTTTTCCCGGAGGAGGTAGTCGTAGGAGTGTCGGTACTGCGTCAATTTACAGCTCGTCTTCCGATTCAAGTTCATTGTCAGGGGGAAGGACACTCAGGACAAAGCGGAGAACTAACTTTGACAATTGACAATTTAAACTCCGTGTCTCTGACACAGCTTTGTTTATATATTAGTGAGCTGACTGAACTAAATACTGGTTATCATCTGGATACTGAAATTCCAGCAGGGAAAAAAGTTCTGATCCCAATCCCAATTTCCAAATACCCAGCACTTCCTCCCAATCATCAAGGAAGGCAATTATCTTTAACAGGAGAACTCAGATTTAAGTTTGCTGGTATCGAAGCGGGCACCGCTCTCTTAGATGCCGCATCTTTAGTGATCGTGAAGCAATTGTTTAGCAGCGGGTTAGATATTAATGATTTCCTATAATAGTGCATTAGTTCAAGAGGTCTTTGGTAATCTGAGTATTGATAAAACTCGGTTGCCATCAAGTGGCTTGACTGCTGTTGGAATCCCCAGTTTTGTCGCTGAATGGCTGTTAGATAAAATCGTACCTGGATCAGGAGCACTGACTTCCACTGAGCTAGAAAAGGTTAGTGCCTTCGTCAAAAAAGCCTTTCCTCGAAAAGATGATCGCAACGAGATCATTTTCGACTTAACTCAGGGCGAGGTCCGCAAAGTGATTGCGCTGATGCAGGTACGAGTCAAACTATCCCCAGGATCAGGGGAAATTCCTGATCCCTTTGCTCGCATTCCAGTCCTCAACCTATCAGACTGTACAATCCCGCTAAGTTTGATCGAGCGTAATAAGATGCTCCTACGTCAAGGAGTATGGGGAAAAATTAGCCTTGCCATGAAGCCTAATGGCAAAGTTGAAGTTATTGATCTTGATCCTTTTCAATGCTCAAGAGTTGATCTTGAAACCTATGCAGAGTGTCGGGCAAAATTTACAACCGAACAGTGGCGCGACTTACTTTTCTGCTCGATCGGATTTAATCCTGATCACCCCAGCTACACGACAGAAGCAAAAACCTGGGTACTTGCTCGATTGTTACCGCTAGTAGAATCCAACTTTCACATTATGGAACTGGCTCCTAAAGGAACAGGTAAGAGTTTCGTATTTGAGAATATCAGCAGTAAGGTCGCCCTGATCAGTGGTGGAAAAGTTACTCCGGCGCAGCTTTTTATTAACGGAAAAACCAGGGAAATCGGATTACTAGGTCGGCATGATGTCGTAGTTTTAGATGAGGTGCAGAGCCTAAGTTTTGATAATCCTGATGAGGTTATCGGTCCTCTCAAAAATTATTTGGCGAGTGGTCGTTATAATCGAGCTGGCTTTCAAGATGTTGCAAGTGACTGTTCTCTGGTAATGTTGGCAAATATTGAGCTAGATGAATACCTGCGTCCTCGTAACGAGGATTACTTAGTTGGCGACCTGCCCAAATTTCTTGCTGAGACTGCTTTTCTCGATCGCTTTGCTGGAATCATTCCAGGTTGGCAAATCCCAAAGTTTCAGCGAGAGATGGCAGCTTCTCAAGTTGGATTAAAGATGGATTTCTTTGGTGAAGCACTCCTTTCCCTACGTCAAGATAACCGATTCCTTTCCTATGTTCAGGAGCATACAAAATTTGACAAGAATGCAACAGTGCGAGACCAGAACGCCATTCTTAAGTCAGCCGCAGGGTTCCTCAAAATTCTTTACCCACATCTAGAACTGACTCTGATGGACTTCCAGAGAGATTGTCTAGAGCCAGCTCGCCTACTACGTCAGGCAATTCGTGCCTCGCTGTATTATCTAGATGATGAATTCCATCAGCTTGGGCGAGAGATTTACATAGAGGTCAAGTGATTCCACCAACACAAAAGATTTACTTGGATTACCATGCTACAACTCCTGTCGATCGTCGAGTTGCCGATCTCGTTTATCAATACATGACTGAAGAGTTTGGCAATGCCAGCAGTACCGATCACGAATATGGCGATCGTGCCGCAGCCGCCATCAAACAAGCAGCTACCCACGTTGCCACCCTCATCAACGCCACCTCACGAGAAATCATCTGGACATCCGGAGCCACCGAAAGCATCAACCTCGCCATCCAAGGCAGTCTATCCCCCAATCCTGCTAAACCTCACCAGATCGCATTACTTCCGATCGAACACAAAGCCGTTCTAGACACCTGCCAAGCCTTAGAAAAACAAGGAAAAGTAGAACTTATCTGTCTTAAAATCGATGAAAAAGGCAAACTCGATCTCAATGATGTAGAAAGCATTTGTTCTCAAGGAATTTCTTTACTTTGCGTCATGGCCGCCAACAATGAAATTGGTAATATTTATCCCATAGAAGCGATCGGGAAAATTGCAAAACAGTACAATACGCCATTCCTCTGCGACGCATCCCAAGCCGTAGGCAAAATTCCCATTCAATTTGAACAATGGGGAATCACCTATCTTGCCATCTCTGCTCACAAACTCTATGGACCTCAAGGAGTCGGTGCATTAGTCATCCGTAAAGGCAACCAACTTAATCCACTTCTCTTCGGTGGTGGACAACAAAATAGTATTCGCCCTGGTACCCTAAATGTTCCTGGCATCGTCGGACTCGGTGAAGCTTGCCGATTGCGCCAACTCGAAATGACGATCGACGAAACAACCATTGCTCAAAAACGCGATCGTCTCCAATCCCTACTCCTCAAAAAAATCCCCGGATTAGTTCTCAATGGTGATTTGCCCAATCGACTCGCAGGCAATCTCCATATTTCCATTCCCGATATTCCCAATAGCGCAGTCATCGCACGAGTCCAATCGCACCTAGCTATTTCAACAGGCTCTGCTTGTACGTCTGGAGTTGATATTCCGTCCCATGTTTTACGTGCTATTGGGATGCCCTCTGAAGTGATGGAAGGAGCATTAAGAATTGGTATTGGAAAATTTACAACTGATATAGAAATTGAACAAGCATCTGAAATTTTAACGATTGCCATTCAATCGATTCGTGACTTGATGGGATGATGATTGCTGGACTTCTGCACGAGCGATGGGGTTGTTACACGGTCAGCGTCCCTTCAACCTGCGATCGATCGCCTCAAAATCTGCCTCACAGCCCCATACATCTCACAAACTAAACCCGCCAACTCATGCTCAATATCTTCCCAGCGTCCCAACTTACTAGTCCATTTCCCATTTGCTAATTGCCGCGCAGCATGAGTCACCTCACCATCCGCCGTCGCATACAAAGCAATCTTCTCAAATCCCACCTCAAACCCCTCATCTTCACAAGGCTCATAGCCCAACGTCCCATAGGCTTGAACAAACGCCGCGATCGTTAACTCTCCCGGTACACCGTCCACCCAATAGTAAGGATTCTCCGGCTCCAACGGATTCCACCACCGATTGTCCTCACCAGCCGCCCAAGCAAAGCAATTGTACGATCGAGTTATCGAACTCGTAATGCGATATCCCGTCGCCACCAAATTCGGAACTCATTTTCCTTATAAAACGCCAACCTACCATCGATAGCCATTTGCCTTACCCCAAGCCAACCAAGCCGCCGCCATCAATTCTAAATTTCCACGTTGTTCAGGAAGAACTGGATTCTCCCCTGTAATTGACTGCAACGCCCAAAACCAATGATCTGGCTCTTGTTCTAAATCCCGCAGAATCAGGGGAACCACAGGTTGACCCATGCCAATAATTCGTTGATAAGCCGGATGAAGTGACATCTTAGAAACAATCGATAGCATTCCCGTCTCCCGCCTCCACCGCTCCGCCAATTCCAAGAAAGTTACCTCCAACGCCGAAGTCTCCATCCAAGGAAAGGCATAAATCGGATTGCCCCGATCCACTTGATAAATCACTGTCATTGCTAATCCTCTGGATAAACGATCACAGTTCTGATCATAAACGATCGTCTTTCAACAAAGCGATCGGTCCAATCTTGTTCTACACAACTTCTATTTGTAGTACAAGATAAGTAGTTATGAATGCTGACCCGATCGTCCCCACCTCCCCAGAGTTGCCTCCTGCCCTGCTGCTTGATAGATTGCCGGAACGCAGGAGTCCAGATGTTGCCCCTTCAAAATCCGCTGAAGCCGATCGCCCTCCACCTCCATAGACATTGCCGCTGCTAGCAATAGATAAACGAGGATTTGAACTGATTGCAGAAGAAGGCGGGGTTCCATTATTCATTGACCCATTCACTCAACATCGTAATGTTGCCTTTTTCGGAACAACCCGATCGGGCAAATCAGTCGCGCTAGCGGGGATTCTAACCCATGGCCTCGCCCGAAATATTCCAACCATCATCATGGATTTCCCGCCATCTGATTCCTCATCCACCTTCAAAGATTGGACGGCTTTTCTCGGTGGTGCTTACTTTGATATTGGGAAAGAATGCAACAACCTGTTTGAAATGCCAGACTTATCGGTATTTAATGAAAAAGAACGTCAGGAGCGTTTATCCGATTACATTGATTTCCTAGAATCAGCCTTAATGACGATGGTTTTTGGGGGTGGCGAGGCGTTGACATCGGACGATCGACTCTTTCGTCAGAGTTTGCGATCGATGTTGGGACCAGCGATTCGTAATTTCTTTGCATCATCTGCGATTGTCGCTCGTTATGAAGCGTCCCGGTTAGGTGGATTGAATAGTGAAGCATGGCAATCCACACCAACGCTAATCGACTTCCTAGAGTTCTTCAAAACCGAAGGTGTTGCAGGATTATCAGATGCAGCGAGAGAAGACCCGATGACTGTTCGAGCCGTCAATCACATTGAACGTCAGCTCACCTTCTGGATTAATTCACGAGTGGGAAGTGCAATTTCAAAACCTTCAACTTTCTGTACCGATAGTTTGCTTCTTGTTTTTGCACTGCGAGGCTTGTCAGATGCAGAAGATGCGGCAATCTTGGCACTCTCCGCCTACTCAGCGGCCCTGAGACGCACGCTATCCCACCGAGAGTCAATCTTCTTCATAGATGAGTTCTCGGTGTTGATGGAATGGTCTCAGATTGCAGCCCTGATTGCTAGACTTTGTGCGAATGGCGCAAAAGCAGGAATCCGTGTATTTCTAGCCGCTCAAGACCCGAATACGCTGCTCAACTCAGTCTCTGGTCCCAAGATAATTCAAAACATATCGCTGCGTTTGATTGGTCGCATTCAGCCCGTTGCGATCAAAAGTTTCCAAAGCTTTTTTGGCTATAGCTCTGAAGTGATTGGAGTGAATGCATCCGAACGCTTTTACCCGCAGGTATCTGAGATGTATTCCCAGTGGCTGGTGGACGACGGAAATCGGACGACTTATGCCCGTTATTATCCTAGTCCTGAACTGCTGGCAGTCGTGGCCAATAACCCCGATGAAACGGAATGTCGCAATGCATTTCTACAAGCTTATCCAACTCAACGGCTGAAGGCGATCGCCGCGTTTGGACGGGAGTTGACGAGTGCGTTGAAGAATGGCCGCTCACTCCAAAAACCACAGGTCTAATAGGACGGTATTTTAAATGAAAATACATAGCGCCATAACATCCCTGGCATTGACAACCACGATCGTAATATTAATCCGCATTAATCCAGCCCACGCCCAAACAACAGATGAATCTAATCCATCGGGAAGCGTACCCGGATTCGGTAATCTTGGTCTTCCTACTGGAGGAGGGAGTTCAGATTTGGGAAATTCAGGCGGATTACTGGGCAATACTTCCAGTACAGGTGGACTGTTTGATGAAAGTCTTGGAAATACGAGTAATTTAGGTGGCCTACTGCCTGGACTGGGTAACGCTTCTAGTTCGTTATCTGGTGAGGATTTAGCATCGTTACTCCAAGGCTATATTCAGGGATTTTTAAGAATGGCACAGAATGCGATCGGAGAAGTTGTAGGCAGCCTTACCGGAACAGGTTCTCCCGGCAGTAGTGCTGGACCGCCTAAAGACCCAGGACTAGGCGAAACGCTGGCTCATGTCACCACGGCCATGAAAACAAATACAGGTAGTTTAGGTTTACCTGATTTTGTTAAATCGCGTGAGGATGCGATCGCAGGAGCGAAGAATGATGAAAATGCGGCTGCAACAATTCCGTTCAGTGGCATCAACCTATCCACATTACAACCGGGCCAAATCGCCTTCAAAACAACGTTTGATTTCAATAATACAGTTTTGGGAAAAGAGGCTCAGGAACGCCATGTGAAAGCAATGGACGCGGTGGTGAAATCGATCGAGAGTGTAAACCAACTGAGCCAAGCTTCTAGTCAATCCGCCAAAAAGTCAGCCCAAGCCTCTGGACAAGCGATTCAGGCAGGTCAAAGTGTTGCTCAAGTCGCCCAGAAATCGGCTTCTACAGCGTCTACCGTCGTTTCCTTGGGGAGTCAAGCTAAAGCCGCAATCTCAACTCAGGATGTGGTCAAACTCCAAGCTCAACAAACTGGAGAATTAGCCAATATCATGGCTGGAGTTTCAAATCAATTGGGTGGAAATTCAATTCAACTGTCCTCGGTTGCCTCTGAACTCTCTCAATTGTCGGGTCAATCGACTGAACAATCAGGCCAACTGAAGGAAATATCTGCCATCAATGGCGATCAGGCCGTGTCTCTGCGATCGGTTCAAGTGGGTCAAGCGGTTGCAAACCTAAACCTGAGTGACATTAATCAGGGAAACCAAGGCGACCGCCAACGGCGACTCCTTGAATCACAAGCAGACACGATGTTATTGACCTTTAGCAATGGTTTTCGATTGAGTGGTGAACGCTAAGGAGAAAAGCAATGTATTCACTCCTACTTCAAACGTCCGTAGTACCCGCCCTTCCCGGATTGAATACATCACCCACATTGGAAGGACTTTCAGTCCAGGCCAGTGAGACTCTTAATCAAGCAACAATTGGGGCTTGGGATAAGAGTTGGGAATTGGCAATGTCAGGTCAAATGTATGGAATTATGGCGCGAATGGGCTTAACGATCGCAGGATTTATTGTCGTTATTTTTGTACTGCAATTTGCAAAATCAATGATTGATGATACGTCTAATCGTCCGATCGCCGAACTTATCTGGCCAATTATTGTCGTCATTTTTCTAGTGAATAACGGTCAATTGTTATCGAGTTTGACGTTGGGAATGCGGAATTATATCAACACTGTGAACAGCAGTATCTTAACCACGACCGCAGCGGGATTAGATACTCAAAAAGTACTGGACCAGCTTGCGATTTACAGCCAAAAATCAGCGCAATTTGGTTCATTACAAAAGGAATGCGACGACAAACGGACCAATGACGAAATGGAAATGTGCCTGCTTCAAGTTAAATCAAAGGCACAATCCATTCTGTCGCAAGTCTCGACTCAAGAAGTGCTAGGAGCCTGGGGTAAACGATTATCCGACTATGCCGGGTCAGTGATTCAGAATCCACTAAAAGCGGGACTAGATGCAGCAGGAGCCGGAGTTGGAATGTACCTTCGAGTTCAAACAGCACCGATGGTCATTTTGATTCAAACCATTTTGATGGCCTCTCAAGCTGCATTTCAAGCCTTGGTGGAAGCCTCATTATTACTAACTGGACTATTAGGCCCGATCGCCCTTGGGTCATCGCTTTTACCGTTTGGCGCAAAGCCAATCTATGCCTGGTTAACGGCCTTCTGGAGTGTGGGGCTTTGTAAGCTTTGTCTGAATGTGATTACAGGTTTAATGGCCGTCACGCTTTACAACACAGGGCCAACGGACATGCTCCCAGCCTCCATAATGCTGGGCTTCTTTGCTCCAGTCTTAGCCTTTGGGATGGCTGCTGGAGGGGGACTGGCAATCTTCAATGGCATTACAGGTAGTGTCGCAACCGCCATTCGGGTTGTTTCAGTTGGATTTGTAAATTTTAAATAGGTTTTACTATGCAACAGATTGATGCAATTCGTCGCGCAAAACAACAGCAAGGTAATGCCAATCATTTAAATCTATTTGGCATGTTTGTTTTTGGTGCCTTGGGATTAGGAGTGTTGAATCTACTTTTATTAGTAGGATTGTTTACTTCAATGAATCATCTATCCCAGAAAGCACCGCCTAGTCTAGTGCAGACGGTGGATGGCCGCTCCATCGTGACCTATGCGATGGAAAGTAAAGACCGAACGCCGATCGTAATTCGTCGGTTTACGATTGATACGATGACGATGCTTCTGTCTGCATCTGGCAAACTTCCTGGCACCCCTGACCATCCTAATCAAACAATTGATGCAGGAGTTGCGATTAAATTACCAGATCGAACCGAACGTCGAGTTTCCACATCGACTTGGCAATCGAGCTTTGCACTTTCAGCAGACTTCAGAAACGCAGCATTACAGGGCATTTCAGAACTGATGCCTCCTGATGCGTTTACAGGTCGTGCCCAAGTTCTCTTAGTTCCCCAAACCGTATCAGATCCAGAAAAGATTGGAGAAGGTCAATGGAAAGTAAAGATGATTGCAAATTTGGTAACGATTTCAGCGGGGAATCCAGAAGGCATGACGATTCCATTTAATAAAGAAATCTTCCTTCGGGCTATTGATACCCCGCCACCTAATGAAGTAACGACCCCATTGCAAAAGGCAGTGTATCAGATCCGCTCGTCTGGTTTAGAAATCTATGGAATGCGCGACTATACCCCCGGTAATCTTCAAAAATAGGGAGAGCAATCAATATGGAAGAAGAAATTGGACCACAAAACATCTCTACTACGATTCCAACAGATGAAGAAATTCAAGCTTTTTTGTATGAGGATGAGGATGAAGTTGTAGAAGGCTCTGTTGCTAATTCTGCAAATATTAGTAGTCCGCCTGTAGATCCCACTCAAGTTTCTAAATTAGTAGATTTAGAACAAGAGGATGAATTTGATGATGACTTACTTCTGGAACCGGAAGCGGATCGTATTCGGACTCAGGTAGGATTTGCGGCAAATCCATTGGCTCGTTTAGGACTGGCATCGATGTGTCTTTTGGCTGTCGTCGGGGTGGTGGGTTTAGTGATTGGTGGTTTTAAATCGAGTACTCAGCCGCCGCCCGTGGTTCAGGCTTCGACTAGTCCCAGTATCACGCCCATACCCACGACGATCGCTAATGCGGATGGCGCAACTAAGGAACAACTGGCATTCCAACAACAGAAGGAACTCTTGAAAAGACAAAAAGCTCCAGCAACTAAAGTACAAAAAGTTGCTGTTTCAAAAACTCCGTCCACCACCTCACCACCCACCACCACCTCACCACCTCCCTCCTTAGAGCCGCCCGCCGCTCCTCCACTGCCAAATCCACCCCCGGCTTCGACTCCTGTGGTCTCTCTGTCCCAATCGCCGATCGCTGTCGTGCCAACGGTCCCAATCGACCCAAACAAGGAATGGGCAGACTTGGCCCAATCAGGAACCTTCGGTGCAGTTCCCTCTACGATTTTGGCTTCTAACAATAGTACATTTTTACCATTACCACCCCCGATCGCGATTTCCCCTCCCTCTCGATCGCCTGAAGTCTCTTCTACTCTTGGTTTTCCAAGTCTTTCAACCTATGCAAACCAGAAGAAACTGAAAATAGGGACAGAGGCGACGGCGACGTTAATCAATCCGATCGCATGGCTTCCTGATGGTAAAGAAGCTGCCTTCGCCAACAGCCCTAAATTCATTGTCCGTTTAGACGAACCTCTCAAGGGCATTAATGGTGAGACGGTTATTCCATCTGGTTCTGAATTGGTGGTTGAGGTCCGATCGCTCGACTCGAAAACAGGGCTAGCAGATTTAACTGCGCTCCAGGTCATCATCAACCAACAAGAATACTCGCCGCCGACCGGAGCCATCACGATTCGGGGAGAAGGGGGCAAACCGTTAATCGCCGATAAACTTCAAGACAAAGGTAAAGAAATTGCATCAGGAGATATGGCATTGATTCTATTTGGTTCACTTGCAAAAGTTGGCGGGATATTGAATCAGCCAAATTCTTCAACCAGTATTGCTACAGGACTGACGACGGTAAATTCAGTCTCGAATTCACCTAATATTCTGGGTGCGGCATTGGAAGGAGGATTTTCTGTTCTTGCGCAACAACAGCAGCAACGAAACCAGCAGTGGCTCACTGAAATAGTATCTCGCCCTGATGTGCGCTTTATCCCCGCAGGCAAACGGCTCCAAGTTTTTGTTAATCAAACCATCACGCTTTAGGAGGCTCCGCATGATGCGAGGTCTATTTTTGCTCCCAACGCTCGGTCTTTTATTCCCGTTGCAAGTTCAAGCCATGGTCGTCCAAACCCTCCCCTCGTCTACATTACAGGGAGAAAATGCCTTACCCACGATCTCGCTCCCCCTAGGTCACACGGTCAATTTGGACTTCATCCCCAGCAGTGAAATTGTTCGTCAAGTTCATCTGGACGATCGGTCTCGTGTTGTGATTAGTTTCGATAGTCCGCTTTGTCCACCGAATGCAACGGGAAATTGTCGAGCAGGCGCAACGGTCATTTATCTGCGTCAGCTTTCCAAACCGATTGCCTTTTCACCCAGAGCGATCGCTAGCTATAGAGCAGAAGGCCATAGCAATAGCATGATGAGCGTCATCACAACGAGGCCCGATGGGAGTAATCGCAAACTCTATCAATTTGAACTTCGCTACCTGAATGGGAGTACAGCAACTAGAACGATTCAAATCACGTCCAATGCTCCGCGCCTTCCGCCAATCGCTCGTTCGACTCAATCACAAATATAACGAATTCGATCGGGTTTAGCGATTGCCATGGCTCGAAATCTAATCTTGCCTGATAGTGCAATTCGTAAACCGTTAAAACAGTTTTTCCAATTAATAGACTCTGGATCAAGTGTTGAGACAGCTACCACCCAATCCGAAATTCCACCCGAGTTTCTGGACTGGCTTCAAACCTTGATGCCTTAACCGATTGTTCAACCTTCAATACCAGGATGTTCCTTATGCGA
>JAYUEU010000244.1:0-18975 GCA_043739065.1 Synechococcales cyanobacterium
GTAATATTTTGAGTGACTAATGCCAAATCAAATTGACCATTATCCTTCGCGACTTGCGCTTGCAATACAACTTGCAATAACAAATCACCCAATTCATCCGCGATCGCCCGTTGATCCTGCGATCGAATGGCATCGACCGTTTCATAGGCTTCTTCCAGAATGTACGATGTTAATGTTTCTTGAGTTTGCTCTAAATCCCAGGGACAGCCGCCATCCGGGTTTCTCAGTTGCGCGACAACCTCAATCAAGGTATTTAATGCATTTAGAATATCGGCATTTGATGCAGGGAAATTGGGCTGAATACTAGGTTTAATGCTCACGGGATAACCATACAAAGATTTAACGATCGCGGTTCGATCGGCGTTTGCGCTTCGATCGTTTCCATGCGGACCCAATACTATCACTGATGCTATGACTCATAGAACCCGTTTCCAAGCCAAACCACACCGCTAACCATAATGTCCAATAGGTTTGCAAATTTTGCCAAAGTGGGACAATCCATCCTGTCATCAAAGGAACTGCTGCCCGATCCCAAGTGGTAATGCCTTGAAAATGTAATGCAATCGACCAGCCTAAAATCCAAAATCCCGCAGCCGTCCCTCCAATCAGCACAATATATAAAATGCGTCCGATCGTCCCGACTAAAAAACCATGGGAAAAAACCGATCGATGCCGCAGCATTTTTCGATAGGGCAACCATAGCCACCGGAGCCAACCCCAGCGCTGATACTGATGGGAATAAATATCTAAATCTGGCCCAAACATCAATCCTGAAAAAAGATAGGAACCCGCCACCACGATCGCTACCGTCGGATTTTTCGTATAAAACCAAGTGGCTCCAGTCACAACCGGGAGACCCCACAACGTAATGCTATCGTGCGTCCGTCCAGAAGGCATGGGGCAAGAGAATAAATGTATCAGTACTCTATCAATAAAATATCACATCATAAATTCTCAATATTACCGCTTGTGTTTGTCATCTACTCTGCTATACTGATTTTCATCGGGCGGTTAACTCAGTGGTAGAGTGTCTGCTTTACACGCAGAAGGTCGCTAGTTCGAATCTTGCACCGCCCATATTTTCAATTGAACGTTCTTAGTTCAACCCGTTCTTCAACACCGATCGCAAACGATAATTTCCCTGGTTGCCAAGCGATCGTATTGATCCGACTTCCTTCCGCAATAATAATATCGCCATCCCAACCCTCTCCATTCCAATCCCAGATCACAACCCCATTCCCGCTTACCGTCGCCAACATCGGACAGCCCGTCATAGGATTGTTGATTGAGGACCAAGCCACCAATGATACTTTTTCAGGAAAACCACTCATTCGCCAGGGATCTTCACTGCCAAACTCTGAGGCAACAAGCACTGTTCGATCGAAGCATCCCGCTGCAAAAAAACGATCGTCTGGTGCCCAAGCGATCGTCCCACAAGCCGCACTCAGCTCCCAGATTGTCGGTTTAGCAGTCCAATTCTTTACATCCCAGCACTTCACCACCCGATTTCCAGAAGCCATCAACCGATCGCCCTTATTATTCCAAGCTAATGCTAAGACTGATGAATTTAGCTGTTCTAAACTCGATTCAATAGCTTTCGTCTCAGCATTCCAGATCTGAATCGTTTTCCCAACTCCAAACGCAAGTAACGATCGGCCTGGATGCCAAGCCAACACATCAATCCAGCCTGAATAAATCAATGTTTCAATACGTTCTCCTTCGTTCCAAATATACAATTCTCCCCTTTGCCCCGCCGCCGCCAAATACTGACCATCCGCCGACCACTCCAACGCATCCAGAGAAAACCCATCTTCCTCTTTCTTCTTAATTATTTTAGTCTTCGTCAAGGGAGATTTAGGGCGATCGAAATCCTCAAACGTAACCACCTCTCCATGAGCTGTCGCCGTCGCCAATCCAGTTCCATCAGGCATCCAAGCGATCGCAGTTACATACTCATCCAATTCAAAATCTGGCTCTCGAATCCATTCCATCTCTACTTCACCACACAATCCTGAAACTGACTCTCCAGCATTTTTCGATCGATATTACGCCCGATAAATACTAATTCACTTTTGCGTTCTTCCTTTGGTTTCCACAACCGATCGATCTTCCCATCAAAAATCATATGCACACCCTGAAATACATACCGATGATCACTTCCATCCATATTTAAAATTCCTTTCATTCGGAAAATATTTTGTCCCTGTGTTTTCAGCAATTGAGTAATCCAGTCATGTAGCTTTTCCGCATTAATAGGCGCTGATTCTAAAAGTGCAATTGATGTAATTCTATCGTCATGTTCATGGGCATGATCATCCGTCAGAAAGCCAGGTTCTACTTCTAAAGTACGATCTAAATCAAATGCACCTACTCCAAGGATTTCATTCATTTCAATTTCAGAATCTTGAGTGCGGTAGATTTTTGCAAATGCATTCATCGATCGAATTCGAGTCTCTAATTTATCTAACTCATCAGCCGTTACCAAATCCGTTTTATTCAACATCACAATATCTGCAAACGCAATCTGTTCCAGCGCTTCATCGGCATCCCAATGTTGAACAATATGTTTCGCATCTACTAACGTCACCACTGCATCTAATGTCGTTTGCTCTCGGACGGCATCATCCACAAAAAATGTTTGAATTACCGGAGCCGGATCTGCCAGTCCGGTCGTTTCAATAACCAGATGATCAAACTTGTCACGCCGTCGCATTAAATTACTAATAATCCGAATTAGATCCCCACGCACTGTGCAACAAATGCAACCATTATTCATCTCAAAAATTTCTTCATCTGCATCCACCACTAATTGATGGTCAATCCCTACCTCTCCAAATTCATTCACAATGACCGCAACCTTTTTCCCATGTTCATGGGTCAGAATTCGATTTAGTAGTGTAGTTTTGCCAGAACCTAGATAGCCCGTCAAAACAGTCACAGGGACAGTAGAAAGAGTCATAATGTGATGCGAGAATGCAGGATTTTGCGTCTATAGCCTAGCGTAATCGTGACACGATCGGTGAAAGATTCAACAATTCTATGGTGTCGAGAATTCATCGGTATATTCCTTCAGATTGCCTTGTTTATGTGCCTCAACGATCTTTCTGACTTGATCTTCTTGGCGCTCTAAACTTTCCATTACTTGAAATTGAACCATAGCACGCTGTAAGTTATGACTAGGATGATTTACTTTAAAATAGGTATTTCCTGCTAAATGATCCGTCAAAAAACGCAACCCTAATTCAAAGGTAATTAATCGGATTGAATCATAAATAAAATCATAATCAAAATTTGTGAGAAGTCCCTTAACCTGGGGTAAATAGCCTTGTAAGATCGTTTCGCATAAGCCAATATCAAACTGAACTGCTTCCCAATTGTCTGTCTCTTCGCCTATCACATTACAACCCGATCGTAAACAATCGCCAATATCGTAGTGAATCAATCCTGGCTTCACCGTATCGAGATCCACCATACTAATGGCCTGATGTGTCATTGAATCAAACATGACATTATTCACTTTCGGATCGCCATGCATAATTCGGAGCGTCAATTTTCCCGATCGCTTAGCGTCTTCCAGTATGGTTACAAACGAAGTTCGATCGCTGACCCATTGCAAACACCGATCGATTTCTGGAGTTTGTCGCAATCTGGGATTGAATAGAACTTCGTGGTACTGCTTCAGATACGCAGGAGTCAGATGAAACCCTTCTAAGGTGTCATGTAAAGTCGCTGCTGAAATATCGCCGACCAATCCATGAAATGTTCCGAGTGCGATCCCAACTTCAATGGCATGACTAGGATCTTCAATCCGATCGATTGTTTCCGCTTGGTCAATAAAACTAATAGCTCGCCAGAATGAATTAGTTTCATCTATTAAATGATCCGCCCCAGAGTTTGTCAAAATGACCCGAGGTGTCTCCCATCGACGTTCTACGCGATCGCCTTGAAGTATGTTGGCTTGTAGTTTGCTCGCTTGAAGCTTACTGTGAATGTGTTCTGTCACAATTTTCATATTCTCCATCACCCATTGTGGATGACGAAACACCTGCGTATTGATGCGCTGAAGTACAAACCGATCGCCTGCCTCACCTGTCACTAAAAAGGTGTCATTGATATTGCCATTTCCTAAGCTTCTAACGTCCGTCACGCTTCCAGTAGGGGAAAATTCTTGGGCGATCGTAGTAATCGGCATAATCTAAGCAGAAATAGTAGGGCAAAGATTGAATGTAAAGTCTAAACTTAAGAGACGTTGGATTCTTGACCTGAATTTACCATAATCTTTGACCGTAAAATGAACGGTGATCGATGTATATTCCGGCCTTCTCTCTCGTTGCTCTCCCACAACTCACTATGAATTCAAATCTTCAAGCTACAGAGAAAACTATCTACCACGACAATGCAATCGATCGTGCATTTATCGGGGTCTTTGCGAAAAAAATGTCTAATGCAGTCGGTCAAAAAAGTCATCTTCCTGGCTATGACGGCTTTGTAGACTTGTCCCAACGTATCATGCGGGGACGAAATGCGACCGAGCAACAAGCCCTTGTGAAGGTGGTGCTCCGATCGTTGATCCCATCAGGAGTGCTGTGGTTCATTCGTAGGTTGTTTGCGCCGACTCGGTTAGTCTGTGAACTCAATGCGTGGTTTGCTACCCGTTTGTTTACCTGGCTCGTTGGCCCTTGTGAAGTTCGTGAGGCTGAAATCACAAATCTAGATGGCACAACTCAACTCCAACGTAGCAATGTCCATATTCTTAAATGTCGCTATCTAGAACAAAGCGAATGCGTAGGGATGTGTGTCAATATGTGTAAACTCCCGACTCAAGCCTTTTTCACGGAAGATTTTGGAATTCCTGTCACGTTAACGCCAAACTTTGAGGACTATAGCTGCGATATGGTTTTTGGACAAATTCCACCTGATATAACGACTGAAGAGGCATACCAACACCCGTGCCTCAGCGCCTGCGAAACCGCTACTCCCTCCGCTTGCCCGAAAGTCCGTAGCTAAGTCGATTAATTTTGGGAATGAACGTTATTTTTAATGCTCATTAATCAACTTACACAGAACAAGGGGTTAGTGGATCTTCTTTCAATTTGATTTTTGATCAAGTTGCATGGCTTGAGCTAACGCGAGTTTGATGCCCGATCGATCGATATAGGGTTGGAGTTGTGCGCTTGTCCAGCCCGTGAGAATGCTCAGGTTTTCCGGCTGAATTCCCCGCATCAACATCTCAACGCACCAAGTTTGCTGGGCTTGAAGCACGATCGGCATTCCTCCATCTGCCCGCAATAATCCCTCACACCAACCTTGCCACATCTCCGAAATCTGCTTGCTGGAAATCGGCTGGTCATCTAAAATAAACAATGCAGTCTGATCATCTTTTCGCTGTTTAAGCCATTTAGTTAAAGGATTATTAGTATAAGAACCATAACGTTTACCGAGAATCCATTGGTTTAGAGGAATAGGGTAAAATTTGGATGAAAGTTGGACTTGCAGATAGCTCTGGTCCCGATCGCTGACATATTGCTGCCGACTTAATCCCGCGATTTCTTCTGGAGCAAGTCCCGAACCCAGCAAAACATAAGCCAAAGCTGATTCCTGAACGCCTGATTTCCGCGATCGGTCCAAAATTAAATGGACCCATTGATCTCGTAAATCTTCTACTAAACTGGATAACGGTCGATTGGAAATAACGTCGAGACTTGCAGACTCAGAAAGACAAACCTGAATCAACCGATCGAGAAAATCAGCCCGATCGCGCCATAAACCGTGAGATTCAAGCGTCAACTCTGCCATCACATATCCTAGAAGCGCACTATTAAAAATCGTAATATCAACGACTGGAGCGGTGTGGGAAAAGTATTGGCTAATTTGTTGGTTCGCACTACTTAGACGATCGGCAAGGGCACGGCGAATCGCAATAGTGGCATCCGCTTCCCCGAAAAACGATCGCAATAACACCGAAGAACGATCGCACATCTCTAAAGTTGCACTTGCATAATCGCGAAGAAGTTGCGCAACATCCCCAGAAGCCGGAACCCGATGCACAATAGACCCAAAGCTCTCAAAGCTCTCCGACTCCTCGATTACCGCCAAGATCAAGCCCTGCTTATTCCCAAACTGTCGGAAAAGTGTCACCTCGTTAACGTCCGCCGCTTCCGCAATCTGTCGGGTCGTAGCAGCACCAATACCGCCACTCGTAAACAGCGTAAGTGCGGACTGAATAAGACGTTGACGGGTTGAAGAGGAAGCCATGGTTTTATGAGAACTGGTTTTATAAGAAGAGAGGACGATCGAAGATTCTGTAAGTGCTACTTGCATTTTTTGAAAAAGGTTGTTAGAGTAATTGCAAGCGGAACTTACATCGCTACTTGCAATTCTACTGCACCATTTCCAAAAAACAACTCTTAAATCCAAAAAAATATGATGACAAATCGGACTCAAACTGCCTCGATCGGTAGTGGTTCTACTGCGCTGAATTGGACAAATGTTTTATTCTTTAGTATTTTCCACTTAATTGCATTGATTGCGGCTCCTTTCATGTTCTCTTGGTCTGCTTTAGGGGTTGCATTATTATTACATTGGTTATTTGGTGGAATTGGCATTTGTATGGGCTATCATCGAATGCTGAGCCACCGTAGTTTTCGGGTGCCACGTTGGTTAGAATATATCATTGCAACATTTGGGGCATTGGCTATTCAAGGCGGACCAATTTTTTGGGTTGGAGGTCATCGTCAACACCATGCCCATACCGAAGATTTGAATAAAGATCCCTATTCAGCCAGTCGCGGTTTTTGGTGGAGTCATATTGCTTGGATTCTTTACCCTAGTCCCGAAAGCTTTGATCCAAAATTGTATAGTCAATATGCCCCAGATTTGGCAAAGCAAGGATTTTATCGGTTTCTCGATCGCTACTTTTTAGCCTTACAAGTCCCGTTGGGCGCGGGTTTGTATGTCTTAGGCGGATGGTCCTTTGTAGTCTATGGCATCTTTGTCCGATCGGTTCTTTTATGGCATTCAACATGGTTTGTGAATTCGGCTTGCCATGAGCAGGGCTATCGAAATTTTGCAGCAAAAGATGGGTCTAGAAATCTCTGGTGGGTGTCACTTTTGACCTACGGTGAAGGCTGGCATAATAATCATCATGCCTATCCCCATGTCGCTAAATCGGGATTCCGTTGGTGGGAAATTGATACAACTTGGATGGCGATTCGGAGTTTGCAATTAATGGGTTTAGCAAAAAAAGTGAATGTTTATCCTAAAGGAACGATTGCCTCAAAATAGAGAGTACAAATTGATGAAAGTACAAGGTATTGATTGTAGCTATCCAATTTGGTTGCAATCAAGAATTGGGACGATCGAGAATTAAAATTAACGACAAATTAAAGATTATTTGACCTTTTTAAAACTGCGCTTTAAAATTTAGGTATCTCTTCAAGTTTTTACAAAGGTTCCATAAAAGCTTTGGACAGACTTTAATTCCTAAAATCCAAGCGGCTATAATAGAATATGCCTCTATCTCTTTCTCTTTCAAAACCATTCAGTTTAAAAGAACTTCAAGATTTCGATCGCGATGGATTTATTGTTGTTCGTCAGCTTGCTCAACCAGAATTGCTCGATCGGATTAATCAAGTCACCGATAATCTACTTCAAAATCCCATTCAGCCCATCGAATATGAAGCAGAACTAGGCTATCCCGGCGCACCTGAACTCATGGATGAAATCGGTTCAAAAACACCAAGACGATTTTTAAACGCCCTTTGCCGAGGGCAGAGCCTCTATGATTGGGCCACTCATCCTGATGTATTGTCCCGGTTACATCAACTAATTGGCAAATCACTTTCACTTTCTCTGGCCCATCACAACTCAATTATGAGTAAACATCCAGATTTTAGTAGTGATACTGGGTGGCATCGGGACCTTCGATATTGGTCATTCAATTCTCCAGATCTGATTACTGTTTTTCTAGCGCTAACACCATCCAATGCTGAAAATGGTGGTCTACGATTTTTGCCTAGAAGTCATAAAGATACAATTCACGATAATCAGTTAGATAATAAATCGTTCTTAAAAACAGATCTACCTGAAAATCAATTCCTACTCGATCGCGATATGACAATAGATTTAGAGCCTGGAGATACTATTTTCTTCCATAGTTTGACGTTTCACGGTGCGCCTCGTAATCGAACAAGACAAGAGCGGCGCTCCCTTTTATTCACCTATCATGACAGCCAAAATCTTCCTATAGCCGGAACCCGATCGGCCTCAATGCCCGAACTCCATTTCACTGAATCAGTTGTCCAATCTAGTAATACGATCGCCAAAACACAAGCCATAATTGGACAAGAATTCTCAGCGATTCATTAATCTAAGGGAATACTTGATGCAATCTAATAGATTCTAGCGGCAATATCGTTAATATTATCTAACATCACATCTACATCCGGTAAATGGAAAGGTGGCCAACCCCAACCAGCCCCGATCGCCCCCTGTGCCCCAGCTTGTTTCGCCATATCAATATCTGCTCGAGAATCTCCCACCATCAAGGTTCGAGCAGCATCCACCCCTAGGGCAGCACAAGCACGATGAAGCAATCGTGGATCAGGCTTTTTAAACTCGTCAGATTGAGATCCCCAGGAAAGTTCTAAAATAGAGGTCAAATCATATTGGTTCACAAAGGCTTTTACATTATCTGTTAAGTCAGAAGATAAAATTCCAACCTTCAATCCTGCGCCATGAAGTCCTTGCAAACAGTCCCTAACTCCCGCAAATGCTGGGATAAGCGATGTCTGGGTTAGTTCGACCGCACCAAACGATCGCCTAACTATTTCCAACGCGTCAATCCAACCATAGCCAAGAGCTGTCAATTGCCCAGCCGTCGAAATCTCTTCTTCAGCTTGGCTAGCAACCGCAATTTGTCCCGTGGGATCTAGGCCATTTTCCGTTATTCCCCACGATCGCAATAAGCCTTGTTTAAAATCACTACTCGCACGACTGCCGATCGCTAAGGTTAAATGATGTGCGCGTTGATAAGCGAGCTGACAAAGATACTGTTTAGAATCAGCTAATGTTCCATCTTTGTCAAAAATAACGGCTTGAACTTGTGAAAATTGGACATCACCACATCGGACATTAATCATTATTTAGTGAGGTAATTTTAAGAACAACATTTGAGAACTGTTTTAATTGAAATAGCCCAAGCAATAATTCATCGTTTATCTGACTAAGGAATATTTAGTTCTCTCAAGGACACAATCTAATGCGATCAATCATCTTATTTGGTCGCAACGATCGCAAGATTCCATCCCAATCGACGCATTCCTGGAATCCTCTTTAAAAACTTATCTAATCGTTCTAATCGTTGATAAAGTGAGCGAAGACGATTTTGTTCTAGAATGATTTTTTTCCAGTAACGTTCCTGATTTGGATTAACCTTTTCAATTAAGTAGAACTGTAAAAATATCCAAAGTGTTGCAATCCAAAAGGTATCGAATTTAGTCGATGAAAATTGTTGCTTCACTTCATTAACAATATTGATATGGAGTGGTGTTTCGTCTTCAGTACGGACTTCCGTAGCCATTTTTCGATAGATATTAATGATTGGATTATGGCGCAATGGATCCCAGAAACACATCTTCCCGCCCGGTTTTAACACTCTATGTATTTCACGAATAGTCACGCTAGGATCTGGAATATGGTGCAATAGATTGGCCGCATAAATGATGTCAAACGTATTATCTGGATAATCTATTGCCATAGCATTCACAACCCGACCTTCCACCTCAACGCCATTTTTTAACGCAAGTTTTAAGGCGACTTGTACCATGCCCGGAGAGTAGTCTGAGGCGACACAACGCGCTCCCAACTTCGAGAAATAAACGCTGTTTTCGCCCGCACCGCATCCAAGATCAAGTAAATATTTCCCACGAACATCGCCCAAATGCTTCAAGATAAATCGGTTTTCGGGTGCGGTGCAGGCTTCAAAATAATCTGCAACTCGAATTCCATCAATATCAATTGTACTAGCCCACTGATCATGAAACTCTTGTTCGCGCTGAAGCAAATCTTGGGGAAGCATTTCGTCAGACATATTCGTTAAATGTATAAGAATGATTGAGGCGCAGGGAATGAGGATGATCGGGATAAGTTTATTGCTTGCCTTAACAGAATGACCGACAAAAAACAGAGGAAGAATCTGATATAGATCCTTCCCCTATTTTCAACAAATCAATCGAAAGCCGATTAGAATCTTAGCGTTTGCCTGCAACTTTCTTTTTGTCCATCTTCCGTAAGCGAACGGATAGTGGAGTGATTTCGAGTAATTCATCAGACCCAATATACTCTAGCGCACGTTCTAGACTCATCTCCTGAGGAGCCTTGAGCTGGACCGTTTCTTCTCCACCAGAGGCCCGGTGGTTGGTCAGTTGCTTTGATTTGCAAACATTGATTTCGAGATCTTGAGGACGATTGTGTTCCCCGATGATCATGCCTTTATAAACCTTGGTGGTGGGTTTGATAAAGAAGAATCCGCGATCTTCAGCATTCATCAGGGAGTAGAAGGTTGCAGTGCCTTCTTCAACTGACATAATGACACCGTTGTAACGGGCTTGAATATCCCCCACGATCGGACGATAGTCTACAAAACTATGGTTCATAATGCCTTCGCCTCGGGTTAGACGAATGAAGTCACCCCGGAACCCAATCAAACCGCGTGCTGGAACGACGAATTCCAAAATCGTACGGCCTAATCCATTGGCTTCCATATTTTGCATTTCTGCTTTACGGGTACCTAGTTTCTCAATCACTGAACCCACCGCTTCATCGGGTAGGTCAAGGGCCAGAAGCTCAAACGGCTCACATTTTTTGCCCGCTAATTCACGATAAATCACCTGAGGCTGAGAGACTTGGAACTCATATCCTTCACGGCGCATGGTTTCAATCAAAATACCTAAGTGCAGTTCCCCACGGCCTGCAACAGCAAATCGATCGGGCGAGTCTGTCTCGTCAACCCGCAAGGCCACATTAGTTTGCAATTCACGCATCAGCCGATCGCGAACCTGACGGGAGGTGACAAACTTACCTTCTTTCCCAGCGAATGGGGAGTCGTTGACCATAAAGGTCATTTGAAGCGTTGGCTCATCGACTTTGATCATCGGCAGCGCTTGAGGATCTTCTGCACAGGTGATCGTTTCGCCAATATTGGCATCCGCAAATCCGGCCACCGCGACCAAGTTTCCAGCGCTACAGGATTCGATATCAACTCGGTTCAGACCTTCAAAGCCCATGAGCTTCGAGATTTTGTTTTTAACTATTTTGCCATCTTCCTTAACGAGGGCGTACTGCTGTCCAATTTTGATCGTTCCATTATTAATCCGACCAATCACAATCCGACCAAGATACTCGGAGTAGTCCAGGGTTGTGACTTGCAGTTGCAATGGCTTTTCCGGATCCCCCACAGGAGGTGGAACGTTACGTAAAATCGAATTAAACAATGGGATGAGATTGTTTGATTCATCTTCGGGCTGATCTTTTGCAAAGCCCCCAAGACCGGATCCAAACAAGTAAGGGAAATCGCACTGGTCGTCGTCTGCACCAAGTTCAATGAAAAGATCCAATACCTTATCAATGGCAACGTGAGGATCTAAGCGAACCCGATCGATTTTGTTGACGAAGACGATCGGACGTAGACCTTTCTCTAGGGCTTTTTTCAACACAAAACGCGTCTGAGGCATTGGGCCTTCGTTCGCATCAACAATCAATAGGCAGCCGTCTACCATCCCCAACACTCGCTCAACTTCACCGCCGAAGTCCGCGTGTCCAGGAGTGTCTACAATATTAATTAGGATATCGTTGTAACGAACTGCTGTATTTTTCGACAGAATCGTAATGCCCCGCTCCCGCTCCAGATCATTGGAATCCATCACACAGACCGGGACTTCTTCGTTATCGCGAAAGGTACCCGATTGCTGTAGTAGCGCATCCACAAGGGTGGTTTTGCCATGGTCAACGTGGGCGATGATTGCAATGTTCCGAATGGGAAGAGACATAGTAGCCTAAATGAGGTAAAGAAGTCTTAACAATAAGTCAGGTGATCATTTTAACTGGTTTGGGCACAGTCGCACACCAATGATGCGGTTTTTCCGAAACTTAAGCTGAAGTAATGACGGGGATCGTTTCCAAATCACGGGTAAAATTTTAACTCAATCCCGAATTTAAGATCTAGCAGTTAGCTCTATACATACACAATGCATTTTAAAGCTATAGATCGATTGCGATTACGATCGCGGTTGGCTCAGTCTTTGACCCTAAAGACCATGGCGTGGCTCGGGTTTCCAGTAGTGGGGATCTCAGTTTTGGCGATCGGTTGCGTCTATTCCCAAACGTTACAAGGGGCTGAGTTTCAGCTTCGACAAGATTTAGAACGCCATTTACGGGACCGATCGCGTCATGATCAAGATATTTTCCGGCTTGCAGAAGCAAATCATAAGATTCTCAAGACAGATCTAATGGAGCGGCTGAAGCAACCAATTCCATCGGATGTCGGGACGAGATTCGGAAAACAGATGTATCACTGGAATGATCAGAGTTATCGGAATTTTCCTCAGGGGAAAGACTTAAAGGCGTTTCCATCTGTACAAAAAGCAACTGTCTTCGTCGGACCACAGGTTCATCTGAGTGATCAACTCAAGGGACAGATTCTACTTTTTGAAGAATTAACTAGTCTTTATGGTCGAGCTTGGTATGGTCAGTATAGTAATACTTGGATAATCGGTAACCAAAATATTTCCTTAGACTATCGTCCAGGCATGCTCTGGGGGCTTGAAGCGCCTCCCAGTACAGACATGACCCAAGAAGAATATAGTCTTCTCGCGACACCTGAAAAAAATCCCGATCGTTCTGCGCGTTGGACCTCACTTTATTTCGATCGCCCAGCAGCTCGGTGGATGGTTTCCTTAGTTACCCCTGTAGATGATTCCACGGGTAAGCATGTCGCGACGATCGGGAACGATATTATTCTCAACGAGCTAATGGAGATTGCGCTTCAGGAGAAATTTCCGAATAGCTATAATCTAATTTTTCAAGACAATGGCCAAATCATCGTTCATCCCGATCGGATGGATGAACTCAAAGCATCCGATGGCAAGCTGAATCTACAGAGAATCGATGATCCAGAACTTAAACGTATTTTTCAGCAAGCTAAGTTACTAGCTCAACCGATCGAAATCATCAAAGATCCGCAGGGAAAATCGTTTTGGGCAATTACTAAAATTAATGGACCGAATTGGTATTGGGTGACAGTGTATCCGCAATCTGAGTTAAGAATGAAGGCATTGACTTCAACAGCTCCCTTGATGATATTGGGATTTATATCCTTATTGATAGAGCTTTTTTTGGTGTATCGGATTCTTCGTCGTAATGTTCATCATCCACTGGCTCAACTAGCGATCGCCACTGAATCTCTAGCGCAGGGTAATTTTGAGATGGAACTGGAAACCGATCGTCGGGACGAAATTGGGAGTTTAGCCCGATCGTTCTCCAGCATGGCATCCCAGCTCCAAGCGTCCTTCAGCCAGCTTGCTACTTATAACGAAACTCTCGAAACAGAAGTTCAAGCCCGAACTCAAGAACTCAAAAACACTGTGACGGACTTGCAATTAACCGAAGCCCAATTGATACAAAGTGAAAAAATGTCCAGTTTGGGCCAAATGATAGCGGGTATTGCCCATGAGGTTAACAATCCGATCGGATTTGTCCATGGAAATATTGAATATGCTGAGTCCTATTTAGAACTATTGCTCAAACATATTGATCTATTTCATACTCAATCTACTGTGCCAATGGAAATCCAAGATCATGCGGAGGCTATTGATCTAGCATTTCTTCAAACAGATCTTCCGAAGCTGTTGGCTTCTATGAAAATGGGAACCGGGCGAATTAAGGAGATTGTTTTGAGTTTGCGTAATTTTTCTCGGCTTGATGGTGTTGATATTAAGGCATCCAATCTCCACGAAGGACTTGATAGTACGCTGCTAATTCTGAATCATCGGCTCAAACGTTTGCCTCAAATGCCTATTGTTCTTGAAAAAAACTATGGCAATCTACCTTTAGTAAACTGTTTTCCAGGTCTGTTGAATCAGGTATTTATGAATATTATTGGGAATGCGATCGATGCGCTAGAACCTATTGATCCAGCCAAAATAACCATTACCTCAGAACTTGTTGATATTTATGCTGAGATTACCATTTCCAATAATGGTCTGGTCATTCCTGACGCAGTAATTAAACAGCTATTTGATCCATTTTTCACCACTAAAGAAGTTGGCAAAGGCACTGGATTAGGACTTTCAATCAGTCATCAGATTGTAGTCGATCGACATCAAGGAACATTGGTCTGTCGGTCGTCACTGGAGCGCACTGAATTTGTGATTAGGATTCCGATCGATTTAATAACCTCGCCCCTATCGTCCTGACATTTTTCCCAACATCCGATTTACATAATCTTGACCATAGACCGCCTTCGGTTCTAAATCAGGTGATGGTTGAGCAACGGTTGATGGTTGAGTAAGCGGTTCGATCGTGGGTGAATTTGTACCGATCGAGTCTGTTACTGGCGATTTAGCTACAGGCGATTCAAGTACAGGTGATTCACCTACAGGCGATGCGATCGTAGAACTTTGAGGTTGCTGTTGATAGGGTGGATAAGGTGATGAATAGTTTTGACTTGAAAATAGGGTTGGATCAAATGTTTTTTGGCCATTGGGTTTACTGGTGATCTGACATGTCGTTTCACCCGGTGGATGATGGGTTGGGTCCCAAGGGTTTGGATCGCAGGATTGCCAAGGTTTACCGGAACTATCAACAACAACGCCCGCCGCTATAGGTTCTGCTTTAATTTCAGACGGATACTGGAATGTTGAATTTGAAGTCTGATTTGAATCCAGTTTCAAGGAATCTACGATGGGTTCAATAACAGGTTCAGCAAATGAACTGACAATGGGTTGAGAAATGGGTTCAATAATCGGTTTAACAATTGCTTCAGGACTGGGGGAAATAATCGAATTAAGATCAGGGCCAATTTCAATAGATGCTACCTCTGGACTCATGGGAGAATTCATGGGAATAGTATTAATCAACTCATCTACCGATATCTGACGACTACGATCGCCCACCAGCGTTCCGGCTTCCAGAATCATCCCCGGCGCAACCACACTATTAATCACCGTCACCGCCGCACCTAGACAAGCTCTTGCCCCGATCGTCACTGCCCCAATTAACAAGACCCCCGCACCCAGATTTGCACCATCATTAATAATAACGGTTCCGCCACTTGCATGAATTACGCATCCTAATCCAATGCACACGCCCGATCGAATCACAATCTGACTACCAACATCCGCCTGCAACAAAACCCCCGGCGCAATCACAGCACCTGGAACGATAACAACATCACCCTGGGTGAACGATTGTTCAGTATTGATCGGCTCAAAATTAAGGGCGCGAGAAAACATCAAAAAATCCGACAATATGAAATTAAAAATTTCTAGTCAACTGTTGAAATTCAGAATTTGGACGGAGTTCACAGTAAAGGTTGAACCCAATCCAAATTTGAAAATTCAAACTGACCCTAGGGCTTTTGAATCACCGCTTCCAACACACGACGCTTAGAACCATCGGTTCCAATCAACCGCACATAAGATCCGATATACTGTCCAGCTAATGCTTGAACTCCGCTCATCGCACTTGACTCACTGCCGCCCGATGGAATAACTCCAGCAGTTTGCCAAGAATTAATCTTGTACCGACGAACATCCGCGAATTCAAGGGTTATCTTATGACCCGATCGGACCAGTTGACGAACATGATCCGCTGCTTGTGCGTTTAAGCTACCACTAGATGCGGGAGCGATACTTGCACTAGAACCATTGGAGTAACCATTGGACGAGGGAGCGCTGCTCTGGGTTGCGACGGGTGCCGATTGGTTTCCAGGACGACTAATGGTGAGTTCAACGAGACGTTTTTTCGCCTTCGTATCCACACCAATTAACCGAATGTAATCATTGGGATGGTCCGCAATAAAATGATTAACGCTATTGAGGATGTCACCTGCACTTCGCCCAGAAAGCATCGGAACAGTGGTCCAAGACGAAGCTCGATAGCGTCGTTGGTCCGCAAACTCTAAACCGATCGCCGCACCTTGATTCAACAATTGCTGAACTTGGCTAGATAAGTCTGCACTCACGGAAGGAGCAGAGAAATGACTAGCGGAAACGGAATTGGTTGCAGCCACGATCGGGGTGATGCTTCCTCCGGATTGGCCATTTGGACGCTGCACAATGGTTTCCATGAGACGCTTTTTAGCCACAGGATCCACGCCCACAACCCGAACATATTCGCCGGAATGTTGCGCTATGAATTGATTGAGTGCGGACATAATCGCGCCTTCATTCGATCCACTCAGGAACCCACCGCTCTGCCAACCGCCATTTTGGAATTGACGCTTGTTCGCAAATTCAACAGAAATCCGTCCGCCCCGGTTAACAACTTGGCGAATCTGAGCCGCTGCATTGTTATCGGTTGGAGCCGCGCCGTTGCTTGAAATAGGAGCGTGACTAGAATTGCTGTGAGTTCTAGATACTGCTGCCCCATTTAGACTGACGGGTGATTCTTCTGGACGTTGAATAATCTTTTCAAGGACGCGCTTTTTGGCTTTGGAATCAATGCCAATCAGACGAACATACTCACCACCATGGTCGCTCAGGCATCCCTGAAGCTCACTTAATACGGCAGATTCGGATGTGGATTGAATGGGGGTACAGGTTTTCCAACCACCATTTTGAAACTGACGCTTATTAGCATGTTCGGTACCGATGCGATAACCCTGCGCCAGAAGCTGACGCACGTGATCCACAACTTCCGCACTTGCACTCTTGGACTGATAGGTACTAGCCATGTCGTTTTTAATCGGAGGGATACTAGCTGAAACTTCGGCGCAGTGAGAACTCGATCGAGGGGATTGCATTGCATTCGTCACACCAATGACGTGCTTTACAAATTCCTGGTCCTGCGGCGTTACATCCGGCAGACGATCGGCTTGCTGCTGTGTTGTAATAATCGATCCAGAAGGAACAAATCGTCCCGGCGGGATTTCCACGTCCTGAATTAGGCAATGCATCATCACAATCGATCCAGATCCCACCCGTGCATTAAACACAGTGGTTCGGAATCCAATGAAACAATCACTTCCCACATAGGCGGGTCCATTCACAAGGGCCATGTGAGTGATGGCACTATTTTGGCCAATCCAAACGGAATAAACCTCACCATCATCCCCTTGCACCCGACCCGATGATAAGCCATGAATCACGACTCCATCTTGAACACTGGCATAAGCACCAATGTGAAATGACATTGCATCCACAGCGCGAATCGAAGTCCCGGGAGCAATCGTTACATGTTCTCCAACCCTGACGTCACCGACTAGGTTTGAAAACACATGCACGTAGGCAGAGTGATGAATTTTAGGTTCTGCTACTGTCCGTGACCCTAGGGCCGGGGATGTCGCTGATACAGATTGGGCTGCCATGTGAGCAAACGTCCATTCAGTTAAATCGTCAAGTCATCAAATCGTAAGTACGAATACGAATCGCTAGGAAAGAATTTGCTAACGTTTAGATATCGCTTACTCGAGAACATCTATACAAAATAACCGGAGGCAGTAAGTCCACCCGGCATCAAAAACGAATAGCACTTAACCTATAAAACGACGAATCGAATCTCAGGCATTACCACTGCGTACTTTTGTCATAGAGTCGCTGATTTTCAACCGTTACGGTATCGATAATCGCAACAATAGCCGCATCGATCGGGCGACTTGCATTGCCTTCGACCTCGCGGGCACTACTGCCTTGACTAATCAGCACCCATTCTCCAATCCCCGCCCCTACGCGGTCAGCCGCAACCTCATGAACCGGAAGGAGTTGTCCTTCTTCGTCGATGAGTTGAACCAAAAGGAACTTAACGCCTGTTAAGTTCGATTCTTTTTGCGTGCTGACGATAGTGCCACGAACTTTAGCGATTTGCATTCGATACTACGGACGGTTCATGGGACGAATTCCAGAAACGCTCTCACGGAAGGGTTCAACCGCTTCGGTATAGCGAATCGGCAGCACGTATTCGAGGTTCTCGTGAGGACGTGCAATGATGTGCGTCGATAGAACTTGTCCACCGTTTACACGTTTCACATTCTCAATACCTGCGGCTACAGATGCTTGAACTTCAGATACATCACCACGAACGATTACCGTTACGCGACCCGATCCAATTTTCTCATATCCAACCAATGTGACGCGAGCGGCTTTCACCATTGCGTCTGCGGCTTCAACCACTGCGGGGAAGCCCAAAGTCTCAATCATTCCAACTGCGATAGCCATGCCGAAAAACTCCCTTCCAATCAATTCTTAACCAATCTTTTCCCGCGTAAGCGACAAAATCTTGAACCAACAAAACATCCTAAACTGCTTTTGATTCGATTCGATCGTTTCTCTCGTTAATTCGACCCAAAATATGGATGAGAATCGGTAAAGATATATTAAGCGAACCGATCGATGCGTTTTAGAACTCTTACACGAATCTAACTCCGGAACTGTTCAACCGCTTCGGTGTACCGAATAGGAAGCACGTATTCTAGGTTTTCGTGAGGACGAGCAATGATGTGGCTTGACGATAATTCGCCGCCGTTCACGCGTTTAATGGCTTCCATTCCAGCTTCGAGCGAAGCCTTCACTTCAGACACATTGCCCCGGATTATGACTGTGACGCGACCTGATCCAATTTTCTCATATCCCACAAGGGTGACACGAGCGGCTTTCACCATGGCGTCAGCGGCTTCAACAACAGCCGGAAATCCACGCGTTTCAATCATCCCAACCGCGATCGACATGATTGTCTCCTAATGACTTGCTCTCAATACAATAG
>JAYUEU010000245.1:0-6583 GCA_043739065.1 Synechococcales cyanobacterium
CAAACTAATCCCATTAATCGCCACACTTCCCTTACGCAGCACATAGTTGGACACATTTGGATCCTCCGTCCGAAAGGTCATCTCCCAAGATTTAGCCGACTCCACAGACGACTCCAGCTCGCCCAACCCATCCACATGCCCGGTGACAAAATGCCCGCCCAGCTTACCGCCCACCCGCAGAGACGTTTCTAAATTCACCATGCCGCCTCGTTCATATCCCAAGGTCGTCAGATTCAATGTCTCCGGTGAAATGCCCGCTACAAATCCCATAGGGTAAATCTTCTCCACCGTCAAACAGACCCCATCTACCGCCACACTATCCCCAATTTCTAAATCCTTCAGCACTGGACTATGGCTAGGCAGTTCCCCAATTTCCACATGCTCGGAATCCAACACCTGCAACGTCCCGATCGCCTCCACTAATCCCGTAAACATCCCGCGTTCTCCCAAAATCGTAATTATGCGATTAATCATCCGACCATTTCATTACTCTATCGCGTCTCGCGGTGCTGAGTTGGCGCACCTAAACCTCCCCAGAAGGGACAACTTCCCCAGAAGGGACATCAGGCAGTATTCTTATTCATATCATTCTATTCACACTGATTCGCTGAGACTAGTCAGCAATTTTACCGAGTTCGGTTGCATATTTCAAATAGCTCCCCGACAATAGAAACATAGGTCATTCGATGTGTTCTTCTAACAAATTCTTTTTGTCAGATGCCCTTAGTTGGCAATGAGTATTCTTCAGGCAACCTCCATGATTGAGATGCGCGTTACGGGAATTGCAATGGACTCGGCGACCCGCAGTCCGATCGTTCTACTTAAGGACTCCACCGGGCGGCGTGCCCTACCGATTTATATTGGCGAAGACCAAGCAAAAGCGATCGGGAGCGTCCTACAACAGCTTATTTCGCCTCGACCTAATACCCATGACTTATTGGTTAACATGCTTGATGCATGGAGCATAGTGTTAGAAAAAGTGATTATTCATTCGCTTAAGGATAATACTTTTTATGCACTCTTAATTGTGCGTCAAGGCGACAAAATTCGAGAAATTGATGCTAGACCCAGTGACGCTATTGCCTTAGCATTGCGATCGAATTGCCCCATTTGGGTCATGGAAGAAGTGGTTGCCGATGCCTCGATTCCGGTCGATCGGGATGCCGATGAAGCCGAACGTCGTGCTTTCCGAGACTTGGTTTCCGACATCAGCCCATCCCAGCTTATCAATCGAAGCCGCTACGGAGCTTAGCTAAACTGTATCCTGACTCTTAATTCTAAGATTTTAAGTTCAACTAATTTCAGGTTGGGTTACCCTTAATCTGAATTAATTTTCCTAGTCTAATTTCAGGTTAAGTTTTAGGGGTAACGATGGGATTTTTGGAAGTACCTTTTGTACTGTGGTTCTCCCAAGCCAAGCTCCTATTGGAGTTTATTGCCGTGTTGTGGGCAATTGCGATCGTAGATTTGGGTTTCCTCAACAATGGACTACGCTATGCTGTGATACAAAAAATAAGATCCCTGGGTGGCTTTTTTTACTATCCCTTTAGTGGACTATTCCATGCAGACTGGGACCATATCATTGGAAATACCCTCTGGCTGCTTCTATTTGGGGGTGTCATCGTATTTCGAGATCCAAGTCAGCTTTGGATGGTTACTATTATCACAGCGTTGGGATCTGGTTGGGGCGTGTGGTTGTTCTCTCGTCCAGGCTACTGCTGTGGAGCAAGCGGAATTCTATTTGGCTATTTAGGATTTATCTCCATGTCTGCCTCAATAGAGAAAGACTTTTTTAGCGTAATTATTCTGACATGGCTTGTATTTTCATTCCTGTTTGGAAGCAGAATATATTTCCACAACGCCTCTGTCTGGAATAACTCAGGTACCGCATCTCTCGTTAACCGACTAGTTTGGAGTGCAGGCAAATCTTTCTGGGGTGTCGTTCCTGGAAAAGATGATCGGATTTCGTGGGAAGGTCATTTATTTGGTCTATTAAGCGGAGTCTTTGCCGCTCAATACAAAACCATTCTCACGCCATGGGTCAACCAATTTGTGACTTGGGTTCAACAAATTAGAGTGTGATCTATCCTAACGGGCAACGGTTTCCCCCAGTGATGTTAGCCGATCGAGTTGGCAAGCTTGCAATAATTTGACCACTTCAGGGCTAATCTGATCTCGCATTTTGTACACCTGCTGAAGCACAGAAATCTCTCGGGCATACTCTTGTTGGCTGGAAAGTTCTGCCATCGCTTCGGGACTTCCTTGTTGTAACCAATATAAAATTAGATTCAAGGTCGAAAGTGGATTGCGTAATTCTTGATAAAAATAGTTTAGTAAACCATCATGGGCTGCGATCGTTGGCAGTTCTGGTGTTGGAGTACTCAGTTGTTGAATCAAAGCCGCTTGCTTCGTTAACCTAGCCGCGATCGCACTCAGTAATTCATCCATTGTAAATGGCTTAAATAAATAGTCGTCTGCCCCAAGCTCCATCCCTCGACGGAACTCAACTTTTGTTGTCCGCGCCGTTAAAAACACAAACGGAATCGTTCTAGTATCTGGATTTTCCCGGAGCTTTTGCAACACCCCAAACCCATCTAATCCCGGCATCGAAATATCACACAGAACTAAATCAGGATGTTCTGTGAGTGCAATGGTCAATCCTGTCTTGCCGTTGTCCGCTGCGATCGCTCTAAAGCCTTCAATTTCTAATAAATCGACTAGCGATTCCCGTACAGTTAATTCATCTTCAATGACTAGGACAGTCTTCATAATCGCTCCCATACCACGATGGATCACTCGTTAGCCAGAAAAATCCCAGTGAATAGCGTATTCTCTATTCAGTTGATTACTTCTACAATACCCAAACTACTGGACTAATCTAACGTGATAGTTAATTTTTATGTTTAGCTTTTACGATTAATTTCTACGGTAAAATTTTATCCTAAACCCTAATGGGCAGCACAACTTTAAACATACTCCCTTGACTTTCAATGCTTTGAACTGCGATCGTACCGTCATGTAGATCCACACATTGCTTGACAATAGATAATCCTAGCCCTGTCCCGGAGATTGTTTTTACATTAGAGGCCCGATGGAAATCATCAAACAACGAGGGTAAATCTGCTTCAGGAATCCCAATGCCGTGATCTTCAACTTCAAAACAGATCTCCTGCGCCATCACCTGAACCGTAAATCGAATAGCGCTACTGTTGAGCGAATACTTCACTGCATTGGATAGGATATTGCCTAAGATATGGGTTAGCAGCTTACGATCGAGCCGTATTTCAAAATCTGTTGGTAAACCTTCGGCCAGATTATAGATAAAGTTAATGCCACAATTTGGATTTTCCTTCGGCTGAATCTCAAATATCAATTCTTGACAAAATAATTCTAAATTCAGCGGCATTGGATTGCATTCCAACTTACCCGCATCCGTTTCCCCAATAATTAACACATCATTCAAAAGTTGATTCATCCGCTGAACTGCGCTATGGATCCGTTGGAAATATAGATCTCGCCGATCGGGTGATACGCTGTCCCCACATCGCTGAAGCAATTCGCTGGAGAACAAAATAGAACTTAAGGGATTTCGTAATTCATGGGACACCACCGCTACAAAGCGCGATCGGAGTTCATTAAAAATCTTCTGTTGCCGCAATGATTCTCGAATCGCTTCTTCCGCATTAAATCGGGCTAAGGCAATCTCGATCGTAATAATCAAATTATGCTCATCAAAAGGTTTCACCAAATAGCCAAACGGATTGGTCGATTTGGCTCGATTTAACGTATCTCGATCGCTATGGGCCGTTAAAAATATAATCGGCACATTAGATTGCTCTCCAATTTGATGTGCGGCCTCAATGCCATCGATCGATCCTTGCAGCCGAATGTCCATCAAAATTAAATCGGGTTGATAGATTGCCGCAGATTCTACAGCTTCCTCGCCCGATACCACGATCGCTATAACCTCGTAACCCGCTTCCAGCAAACTTGCTTTAATGTGTAGAGCAATAATATTCTCATCTTCAACAATTAAAATTTTAGAAGGTATTTCAGTCGAGTTCGTCATGGTTCCATTGATTAATGATGAAAAGTTGGTCAACGAACGATCGCGAAATGTTAGGACTGAACAGAGTTCCAATCCCAGGCGATGTTGTTCAAACAATTTCTCCGAGCAGATGTTGGGTGTGGGCTAGACTAACTGAAATCCCAAGGTGAATGCGGATTGAATAGTTATAGGTGTTGGAAGACCAGTTCCATTATCTTGGACGTTGGACACATAATAATCTTTTTTAGTCGAAAAATAGTTGCTTCTACAATGCCTTTGTCTATCTGGAAATAGATATTTTAGTACATTAGGCAGCAGGCACCCTGTAAAGTAATTAAGTCAATGCGTTTAATTAGGTTTAGAGGGTGAGGCCCAATGATTCAGGCGTTATCAGAAATGGTGCCCATGACGCTCTGGGATGCCCTGCCGCGCCAGATAGCCGATCGCTTACAACAAGCATTACAGCCTGATCTGTTGCCCATTGGAATCGTGACACCCCATACAGTGGATCAGCTTAGTGATGTTGTGGCCAAGCTCCATCACGATCGAATTGCAATGGTCCCGATGGGTAGCGGCAGCAAGCTCGATTGGGGTGTTCCTGTGTCTCAATCGGCTGTATTTATTTCCACTGAACATCTAAATCAAGTTGTTGATCATGCGATCGGAGATCTAACTGTGACGGCCCAATCGGGGATTAAATTCGAGGCATTACAGTCTATTTTGCAACAATCAGGTCAATTTTGGGCGATCGATCCGAGTTGTCCATCTGGGACAATGGGTGGGATTGTGGCCACGGGCGACTCGGGTGCGCTGCGGCATCGCTACAATAGCGTTCGGGATATGGTGTTGGGGATTGAGTTTGTCCGATCGGATGGAAAGATTGTCAAGGCGGGCGGGCGTGTTGTCAAAAATGTCGCGGGCTACGACTTGATGAAGCTACTGACGGGATCCTATGGAACTCTGGGAATTTTGACGCAGGTCACGGTACGGCTATACCCAAACCAAGAAGCGTCTCAAACTATTTTGTTGGCGGGGGAGGCTGAGATATTGCAACGGGCTATTCAACGAATTCTGAATTCGGGACTTACACCGTCGGCGATGGATTTATTGTCTCTTGGCACAATGGTAGCGTTGGATTTGGGTTCAAGTATGGGATTGTTGATTCAATTTCAAGGATTAACGGAAAGTGTTCAAGAGCAATGCGATCGGGTCTTGGAACTCGGCAAATCACTGTTTCTTAATACTGGTATTCAATCCATTGATCAATTACTTTGGAATCAGGTTTCTCATTTGATTGGTCAGTCTATGGTGCAGAGTAATGTAGTTTGTAAATGGGCAGTCCGATCGAATCAAACCGTTTCGACATTACTTCAAGTTCAGGCGATGGTTCCAGATGCGATCGCTCGTTTTCATGTCAGTGGTGGGCTGGGGCAATTGCAGCTTAAGGGTGATGTGACGGGTGATATGGTGAAAAAAATCCGATCGATCTGTGAATTAAATGGTGGTTTTTTAAGTATTGTAATGGCTCCCAGTGCGCTCAAATCTCAGCTTGATATTTGGGGATTTCGAGGCAATGGTGAATCTTGGATGCGATCGATTCAGCAGCAGTTTGATCCGTTGAATATTTTGAGTCCGGGGCGAATGGGGAGTTGATATGTCGAGTCTTGAGACAAGTATTAATCAAATGATGAATTTATGCGATCGGGGATTCAAGTCTATTCGTCAATCCATCCGGAATCCTGAAACGTGTTGGATTATTTTGTTTATTGTTTTTGGGTGTTTGTTGCGATTGATATGGGCGGAGGATATGAAATGGAAGGAAGATGAGATTTGGATGTATCGGACGGCGCATTCGGTGGTGGAGGGCCGGATGTCTTGGCCTTGGTTGGGAATGAGCAATGGAGTTGGATTTCTTAATCCTGGTTTGAGTGTTTGGTGTTTTATTGCATTAGCTTGGGTGTCAGATAATCCAGTGACAATGGTGCGCTGGGTAATGGTATCGAATATTGTAGCGATCGTTCTTTTTGCTGAATTTATTCGGCGCTATGTGGGTAAATCTGAACAATTGATTTGGTTTTGGGGATTAGCATTACTCAGCGTGAATCCCTTAGCAATTCATTTTTCTCGAGCGATTTGGGCGACGGATATTCTGCCCTTTGTTGGCTTTTTTGTAGTTGTCGGCCATTGGTTTCGTCACAAGCGATCGGGCGCATTCATTTGGGGATTAGTGGGTACGTTGATTGGCCAAATTCATATGAGTGGTTTCTTTTGGCAAGCGGGTTTGGTGGTGGTGAGTGCCTGGAAAAATCGGAAGGAACCTCGGGCCAAGATAAAGTGGGGCTGGTGGTTGTTAGGGACGATGATCGGCGTAATTCCTATGTTGCCTTGGATTGCTCAAATGGGGAAAACTGCCGCCACCATTGCCCGTCCAAGTTGGGCCGAAATTCTCACGCCTAATTTCCCGCTGCATTGGTTGTTGTCGGGCTGGGGATTGAATTTAGAATATGATTTGGGACCAGAATTTTGGCGAACGTT
>JAYUEU010000246.1:0-4044 GCA_043739065.1 Synechococcales cyanobacterium
ATCGTAACCTGGTCTCAGTTTTTATTCGGTTCGATCGATACGAATCCTCGTCGTCGATTTGACCACCACGATCGTATCGTTTACCCGCTTCTATGCGGAAGGTGAACGATACGATCGTTGATTTAGGATTTTTTCATGATTTCTGTGATCGCTTCTACATCATCAGCTTCCGGAATAACGCTACTATTGCAAATAGGTATTCATAAAATATTTTTCGGGTTGCAAAAATAGCTATGACCAATTTTTCCAATCAAAATGGTGAGTTTTCCGAGAAAGCATCTTGGGAAGGGTTGAAAAAAGTCGTTTCTGAAAGTTCTGGGTTCAAGAGCTGGAAGCTGGAACGCAGTGATGTAGAAGCACTTAAAGGCTTAAATCTAGACAAGCTAGTCCATGCCTACCTGCGAGAAACCCTTGAAACTCTTGCATATTAGGGAATATGATCAACCAGCTTTTGATCAAAAATTTGCCTATTAATTTCCTATGAATAAGCGCACTCCTGTTCAAATATTGGGGTCGGATATTGGTTTTAGTCGAATATGGGTCTTCTATGTCTCTAATTCAGTCAGTTGGGTTATATTTCTGGTGCAAGTCTGCATTAATAGAGAGCTATATGAATATTCAGGGTAAGCCCATTATTAGAACTTTTAGTGTAGCAACAGCCTTACTCGTCGTTGGCATGACCGGAACTGCGATCGCCACGCCACCGATCCCTGTCACTAGATCGGCCATCCAAGTCGCCCAAGCCAGCACAATGGTGCTCTATGTAAATGGCACATTAGGCCAAGATTCTCCGACAGCGGGTAAGGCTGAAGCATCACCATTAAAGACTATTGCCTACGCATTACAGCAAGCTCAACCTGGCACCATAATTCAGGTGTCACCGGGCACTTATAGTGAGGCTTCTGGCGAAATTTTCCCACTGGTTCTGAAACCCGGCATTACTCTGCGCGGCGATGAAGCAACCAAAGGCCAGACCACAACTATCAATGGCGGTGGCCAGGTCAATACAGTTTCATTGGCTCGACAAAATGTCACGATTTTTGCCATGCAGGATAGCGCAATTCGTGGCCTGAGTATTACGAATCCTCTATCTCGGGGTACGGGAGTTTGGGTCGAATCTACTAATCCCACGATCACTAACAATACGTTCGTCAACAGTCAACGTGAAGGGATCTTCATAACGGGTACGGCCACCCCGATGGTTGAAGGCAACTTGTTTTTAAAAAATGCAGGCAATGGGATCTCAGTGTCTCGGGCTGCGGCTGGAGTGATCCGTAATAATGTCATGCAAGAGACCGGATTCGGCATTGCGATCGGCGGAACGGCTACAACTCTAATTGATAGTAACCAGATCATCTCAAATACGGATGGTCTTTATATTAATGAGCGCGCACAACCCGTTCTGCGGGGCAACACTATAAAAAATAACCAACGCGATGGCATCGTCATTACGATGGATGCTAAGCCTGACATCGGGACCGCTAGCCAAACTGGTAATAATCTAATTAAAGATAATGGGGCACTGGCCGTTAATAATGCTGGCAGTCAATCGATTTCTGCGGTGGGTAATGATCTTGACATCAAAAAAATCTACGGCGATGTCGCGGTAATAGTCAAAAATATCCCTGATACGGGCGGCGGTATTTCGTCATCGTTTAAAGACGTAAAAGGACATTGGGCTGAAGCGTACATTACTGAGCTTACAACTAAAGGTGTTATTACTGGATTCCCGGATGGGACCTTTAAGCCAGAATCTCCCGTCACTCGTGCTCAGTTTGCCACGATCGTCAACAAAGCCTTTACCCCCGCTGCTAAACGGGATGCGATCGTATTTAGTGATGTGGCGCGAAGTTTCTGGGGATTTGACCAAATCACGGCTGCATCTCGTGGAGGCTTTATGGCTGGCTATCCAGGCAATTTGTTCAAACCCGAGCAAAGTATCCCTCGTGTGCAGGTGTTGGTTGCGTTAGCCAATGGTCTACAGTTTGGCGAAGGGAATGTTTCGATTTTGGCAATGTATAAAGACGGGGCGGCCATTCCTACCTACGCAGCGGGATTTGTCGCCGCATCTACCCAACGCCGAATTGTGGTCAATTATCCAGCGCTGACTCAGCTCAATCCTAATCGTGATGCGACCCGAGCCGAAGTGGCTGCGATCGTTTATCAAGCGTTGGTTAATGCTGGAAAAGCGAATCCAATCCCATCTAACTTCATTGTGACTCCGTAAGAAGGTGGTTTAAACGTCGCAGGTTGTGACCGTTGAGACCCGATCTCGCTAATTGCCTGAGTTAAGAGGAACTAGAATTCAACTCATAGTTTCCCTTACTAAGGTATTTTTAGGGATTGGGTCTTTTAATAGCAATAATGATTTGTCTGAGTTCCTGTGGTTAAATTGAAAGATATTTGTGTAATTCCTAGTTTCTAGTTTGTAATTTTTGGTTTGTGATGTTCAATTTCATCGTCTCGATCGCAGCCCAAGTATCTATTCGTATTCTGTTCGTTTTTGTTATGTTTCTGGGTTTGATGGTACTTCCGGCTGAAGCCACCAGTTTGACCGATCGGTTGAATACCTATCCTGATTGGCATAGCAAACCTGAGCTTAATCCAAACTTTGAAGAGGTGGCTTATCCGGCCTGGATGTCGGGAACTTGGACTTGCGAGAGTACGTTGATTGATATGGTTGCTCCGGTGCAAAAAGTGAAAACACCGGGATTTGAAGGCAATCGAAAATATTTGAATGAACCTGTACAGTTTGATGTGCGATTTGGGGCGACGAAAACTAAGCCGACACGGAAGTTTGGTATGCCGACCATCATGAACTTCTCATCCTCGGCCCAAGAAAAAGTAGTGGTCGATCGGGTCTTTAATGCTTTAAGTATTGCCCGTGCCTATCTTGGTGATGGTGTAGTTGAATCGGTGAAAATCAATCCCAATTTACCCAATGAACAACTTACGACGCTAAAAGATGGATTGCAATTATTATCGGTCACCACTGGACATCAAAGTGAACAGCCTGATCCAAATTCGTTTATAACTAGTGAGCTTTTCCAACAGATCTTTCGCTCCTCAGATCAACCATTTTTAAATCAAGTTGAAACAACAACAAAATATAGTTATCTGGGTGCATCAGACGTAACACTATCAAATTCAAACGCCAATTCAAGTGCTAGTTTAAACGCCAATTCAAATACAAAGGTTGATCCGGTAGAGGACAATCGTAACGAAATACCTACGATCGTTGCAGATCAATACACAGCTATTTACCTTTCGCCACAGGAGCCAAATTACTTTGATGCGATCGATACACCCGTTGCACTGTATCGCTATCAGCTAAAATTAACCCCTGCCAAAACCTGAATATAGTTGAATTAGATTAAATAAATCAGTATATTTATGCATCATCACGTAAACAATAATGTCATTGATGATGAGAATAGAGATTGAGTTGGTAGTCTTGAGAGACTTCAGGATTTCAGAGTTTTGGGCGGCATAACAGTTGTAAATACATAGGTTGTAAATACATTGTTCATTAACATGTGCTTACTAATATGTTTGCCAAGCTGAATTTCAAGAATAAAAGCTACGAGTCTTCCCTTGATAATTTAAGCGGCCTTTCAGACCATGAATTACTCTTTTAAGATGAACCACTACTGCGAACAATGGATTGCCGATTGGTGTGAAGAGAATGGCTGGACGGATTATTTTGAACAACAGTCATCCTATTGGGCATTCCCACCGCAAGCTGTTATGCCGACTCCCATTCCGATTCAGGTCTTGAGAACCATTAAGGTTCAACAAGGATTGAGCTTGGATGAGAAGCAATGGTGTGTCTTGGCGATCATCACTCTAGTCTCAGGATTGGCCATTAGCATCATGACGGCTGAACCGATCGCTGGAATGTTAGGATTTGCAGGCTGTGCTGCGATCGTGTGCCGTTTAGATGATGATGCCTTGCCAGAATAAAACGCATACTCTTAAATCTGAGATTCGAGAATCCATTGCACTCGCCATTCCTCTGGCCGGTTCCCAACTTGCTCAGTCTGC